>CAJMOL010000063.1 GCA_905215095.1 uncultured bacterium
CACAGTTACCCAACTTACGCTGTTCCCAAGGGTCAGTGAAACCCTCAAAGCGGATTTCTGGGGTATTTTGTTTCTCTGCCATGCTACTCACCGCCCAACAGCTTGCGCAGTTCGGCGATGCCAGCCATGTCGTACTCATTGCCCGTAAGCTGGCCCAGCATGTCTGCTAGCTGGCTTTCTGCATCATCTATCTGGTTGCACACGTCCGAGTAGGTTGTCGCGTATTTGGCGTTGAGCGCAGCTACCTTCGCGATGAAGTCGCTCACAACGGTTTCGGGAAGAGCCAGAAGCTCGGCCTGCAACGGCTCTATCCACTTGGCAACCAATAGATCGTCGCGCTGGGCATCGGTCAGGCCCTCAATGACCTCCTTGGTCGCCTCCTCAAGAGCCACTCTCGCTTCCTTGTTTGCCTTCTTGAGGCTTTTCTCCTCATCGAACAGCGTCTGCGCACGAACCAGACCTTGCTCGAAATCGTTTTCGGGGTGCTTTCCGATAGCCTTCACAGCCTTCTTGAGCTCAGTCGCCACAAACGAACCTTCGTCGTTGACAGCAGCGGAAGACCCCTTGTCCTCCTCGTCGAAGCTCTCGAGAATCTCGTCTATTTCCTGCGATATCTCGCCTAGACGGGAATCACGGGAACTAATCTCCTTGACGTCTTCGGCAAGCAGGTGCTCTTGCACAAGCGCAAACGGCAGGATTCGGCCAGCCCAGCCGTCCTGTACCTCGACGTCTTTGCCGCTCTTCTTCTTGACCACCATGTTCGGGTCTACCTTGCGCACGGCGGTTTTCCCCTCAGTCTGGATGATCTCCAAATCGCCGGAGATTCCCACCCAGGCATCGTCGAGCGCCTGGTAGGCGTCGTAGCCGTCGACCAAGGCCATGCCCGCCAGCGCGTCTTTCAATAGCGCCGCGATGACCTCTTCCTCCGCCACGGTATCAACTTCATCGGCGCCGTCTACCAAGCGGCTTCGCAGCGTGGCAGGTAAATGGCTTATCGCATTACGGTATCCGTCCAGAAAGGCACGGACATCGGTATTTTCCTTCGCCGCTTGCGCAACGTCGTCGGTCGCGGGCGCAAGACACGATCCACCTGCGTCACGGTAGAGTTGCCCTTTGAGGCTCGGCCATACCTTCCAATAGCGCTCGAGCGCGTCGACCTCGGCCTTCGGCACGCCGCCGAACATGGTGGCATACACGTCCCAGCTTTCGGCGGCCGTGCTCGAGTCCACATAGCGCGGGATGTTGAGGTTATAGTCGTTGGCGCGGATCTCGTCGATGGGAACCAGGCGGCTGAACTTGTCTACGGTCGCGTTCGTTGTCACAGCGTCGACGATACGCTTAATGTCGCTTGCCCGCAGCTTGTTGTTCTTGCCTTCTTTCACAAAGTGCTTGGAAGCGTCCACCACCAAGACGTCGCTCGTCTCGCGCTGCTTGCGCAGCACCATGATGATGGTGGGGATGCCCGTGCCGAAGAAGATGTTGGCAGGAAGACCTATGATGGCCTGGATATGGCGGTTCTCTACCAAATTTTTTCGGATGGTGCCTTCCTCGCCGCCGCGGAACAGCACGCCGTGCGGCAAGACGATGCACATGATGCCGTCGGGGCGCAGGTGGTATAGGTCGTGCAGCAAAAAGGCGTAGTCTGCCTTGGACTTGGGCGCCACACCGAACTTGAAGCGCGGGTCGAGCTCCTTGTCTTCCGGATCCCAGTTCTGAGAATAGGGTGGGTTCGACACCACGGCATCAACGAATAGCGGGTCGTAGGTCTCGTCCTTGTTCTCCACCGTGTCGAACCACGGCCAGTCGTCCTCGAGCGTGTCACCGTTTCTGGCCACGATGTTGTCGGGAAGGATGCCGCGCATCACCAGGTTCATGCGCGTGAGATTGTAGGTATTTTCCTTGATCTCCTGAGCGTAGTACTTGATGGAGTCCGGGTCGCCATTGCGGCGCGCCACAGCCTTGCCGATGTTGATGAGCAGCGACCCCGAGCCGCTCGTGGGGTCGTAGATGGTGATGTTCTCGCGTCCGGCCAGGTGCCACGATACGATCTCGCTCATGAGCATGGACACCTCGTGCGGCGTGTAGAACTCGCCGGCTTTCTTGCCGGCGTTGGCGGCGAAGTTGCTGATGAGGTACTCGTAGATGAAGCCGAGCACATCATAGTCCTGGCGACCGTCCATCGGGATGTCCTTGATGAGGTAAATGAGGTCGCGGGCTGCCTTGGACTGACTGCGCGCATCGGTACCCAACTTGGAGAGGCCAGTCTGCAGCGTGTCGAAGATGCCGTCGAAGACGCGCTTGCGTGCAGGATCGATATTGCGGCTGAAGGCGGAAAGCGCGTCGCGAACGTTCGAAATCTCGAAGTCGCCGCCCTTTGCCACCCAGGTGGAGAAGAGGTTGTCGTAGGCGATGAAGTAGCCGCACTCGCCCTTGACGAACTCGACCGTCTCCTCGTCGTCTTCCACCAGGCTGGGCAGGTCCTCCTCGGCAAAGTCACGCGCCTTCAGGCGGGCAACCTCGGTCTCGGACAGGAACTTGTAGAAGATGAATCCCAGAATGTAGTCCTTGTACTCGTTAGCCTCAATCTTGGATCGCATCTTGTTGGCGGACTCCCATATCTTGGAGGCCAGCTGCTGCTTGTTCATCTAGTTTTCCTCACTTCTATAGACTTGGTTGAGCGTTTCTCCGTCGTCGCTTACCCATTCGGTCCAGCCGTTCTGGCTGCCGCCGAGCACGAACACCGCCGCGGCGCTGGGCGTCGGGAACTCGAGGTCCTCGGCGAGCTCTGCGATGCCGCCCGAATCGCCGAAGATTTCCCTGCGCGCGGCCGCGACGCCCGCGTTTTTCAGCACGGGCCTCGAGAGATTAACTTTCGAGCCGGCGAGCACGGTAAAGTGCCCGGTGGACTTGTCGTAGCGCCCCGCCCCACGTATACCATTCTTCTTCGTGTGGAAGATTGCCGGCGCACCCGCGGGACCCTGGTCGACCCTGTCGAGGTCGTACCCCAGAGCCGCCATCCTGAAGAGGATCCTCTCGTGCAGGCGCTCGACGGCCTCTTCCTTGTACGGGTCGACGTAGGGCTTGGGCGTCGCCGAGTTGTCGGTCTCGTACGAGCCGTGGTTGTGCACGTAGTCGATGGCCTTCGCTTCAAGGACGTCCAGCGCATCCCTGCTGATGTTCTGGTCGTCATCGAGGAACATGATGGCCTTGTTCCAGAACTCCTTCTTTGCCTTGTGTGCGTCGAGCCGGGCGATGCCCTGGGTCGTCTGTCCGGCGTAGACGCGGCTCACGTTGCCGTGGTCCTCGTCGAGCAGGTAGTAGATGCCACGCTGCGGGATGTTCGGCAGCGACTTCGCCTCGGTAAGGTCCCCCCTTGGAACGACGACGGTCACAAGCGACTCGCCGTCGATACGGCAGATGCGGATGCGGTCCGGTTGCGCGTCTATGAGCTGGATGGTGAGAGTCTTGACCCGAATCACGCTCACACCCCCTTCTTCGCAAGCTCTTCGATCATGCAGGTGCGCACGAAGGCGGAGAAGCTCATGCCCCGCAGGGCCGCCTCCTCCTTCGCCGCATCGCGCAGGGTGTCGGGGATGCGCAGGGTCACGGAAACCTGGTCGCCGTCCACCAGGAAGCTTCTGATCTCAGTTTCGTCGGCGTTGCTCTTGATGAGCTCCTTGTAGCTGTCAGGCATCTGCACTCCCATCACTCGAAATGCAATACAAATGCGTTTATAGCAGTATAACGCGGCGGCACAGGGGATGCAGGGGCGGCTGGTATCCAGGCTCGATGCGAAGGAGAACGGCATCTCCGATGCGCTCAGAGCACCTCTGGCTTATCGACCTAAGGACCAGAACCACTTACTCCCTTAACCCCTTAAGCGCCTGCAGCGACGCTGCGCGAGTCTCGGCGTAGGCAAGGCGCGCGTCGCTTAACTGTTTATCGAGCTGGTCGACTTTGCCGCTCAGCGCATCGATCTGCCTGCCGATTTCTCCCATCTCGACTATCGTATTCCAACCACGTTGATCGGAAAGCTGCTCATGTTTATGGCGCAAGACAAGCAGCTGGTTGAGCAAAGCGACGCGTGCCTTGTCAAGCTCTTCCATCTTGTCTCGCGCTTCCTTAACCTTTCGAGCGATGCGCAGCTTTTCCTGCTCCTTTGCAGAGGGCTCGGAAGCAGGCTCCGGTGCAGGCCCTGACGTTTGCACGGGCTCAGACTCTGGCTCGGACTCGGGCTCTGAATCAGGAGATTCCTCGGGCTCAGACGCCGTCTCGAGCGCGGGCTCGGGCTCCTGATCAACGTCGAGTGCATTCTCGGGTTCGGACTCCGCGGAAACCGCATCACCCATCTCCAAAAACGCGCATATGCCCGGCTCCGTTGCCGGCCTTGCCTCGAACACCGTGGCAACCGATCCGTCACTCAACATAGTGCTCTGCGAGCAAAGCGACTCGACAAAGCTCGCCATAAACAGGCCGAACCCAGAAATCTGCTGAGCCAGACGCTCGTCGTAGGTAACGTGGATCTCGCCCTCATTGCCTTGACGCACCGAAAGCCAGTCGCCCACGCACATGAGCTGCACCAGCGTGATGGGCGTCAGGTCGCCTTCAAAGAGCAACTGCAGGCGGGGCGAAACATCGTCGCGGGGAACAACCAACTCAGTATGTTTCTCGAGCTCCACGAGCGTGGTGCCGACGTCCTGGCACAAATCGATGTTGCTCGGAACATCATTAAAATGATCGCGCGTATGGCTCAGGAGCCATACGCTTTTGTCCGCGTTGATACGAACGCGCTTAAGAGCATGCGACGACCCGTCCCAGGTAACATCAGAATGCTCCAAAAACAGCCAGCCGTCACAAAACAGCTCCATGGCAAAGATGGGAAAGGCTTTCTGCATCGTTTACATCTCCTTGCGTTCTTGCGTATCGCCCACGGCGTCGTGGCCGTTGATCTCGTTCCGCTGTTCCTCATCATCAAAAAGGCCCTTAAACACGAGCTTCAGATCTCGCTCGTCGGTATAGCCGGGCTCCAGCGTGCCACGGTCGATCGAGTCGAGCATGACCTGCTCTTTGTGCTGCAGCCGCTCGTAGATGTTGCGGTCGAGAGACCACGGCCCACCATGACGTTCGTACACAGCGCGCAGATAGTGGTACTGCGTGTACTGCCCTTGCGACAGGCCCAAGCGGTGAATGCGATCCTTGGACTGCAGCAAGTGCACCAGGTTGTAGCTGCACTCAAAATAGACGGCGTCGTGGCACACGCTGTGGAGCGAGACCGACTCGGCCAGTGTGTGCGGGTTGGTGACCAGCACGCTCGTCTCCCCCGCCTTAAACGAATCGATGACGCGGGCACGCGTGGGCATATCGGTGCCACCGCTAATGGCACGGGCCGTAATGCCACGCTCGTGCAGCTCGTGCACCACGTTGCGAATACTGCGCTTAAAGATGCACCATACGATGACCGATTTGCCCTGGGCTACCAGGGACTCGACCAAATCCAGGCAAGCGCTCATCTTGGCCGTGGGCCGGTCATCCACCTGCAGACCTTCCAGCGCTTTGCCCGCACCCGTCTGCACCTCGCCGTCAAACAGGTCGGCATAGTCGCCGGCACTCAGGTCCTCGGCCAGCATGCGCGGATCGGACGAAAGCTGCAGCAGGCGAATAATCATCTCGAACGGCTCGCCCGAAAGCGTGCGTAGCACCTTTTGGAACAGTTGCTGCTCCCAGCGTTCCACCGGCACATCGAACAAATGGTCCTCGTTGGCCTGAGGAACGCCCAGCTGGTACTTGTTGGTGCGACAAAAGAACGGCGCGATGGACTCGTTGATATGCTCAACGTCGTCCTCGCTCGTCGACTTGAGCGAATTGGCGCTCAAACCAAAGTACCAGTTGTAATCGCGCGGCCACAAACAATGGAGCAGGTTGTACAGATCCTCAAACGAATTGGGAATCGGCGTACCGGTAAGCGCGATAAAATACGGCGCCGCCGCGGCAATCTGCACCGCACTCGCCGCGCGCTTGCCGCCCACACGCTTCACCTTGTGGACTTCGTCAAACACCACCAGGGCGCGATCGGCCGCAATGCGCGCGACTGCCTCCCCCAGCGCGACCGACTCGTAGTTGAGCAGGATCATGTCGTAGCGCTTGTAGTCGAACAGCAGGGTGCTGTACTTGTCGCGCGTGGAACGACCGCGAAACTCAGGATCGTGAAAGCACAGCGAACGCAGCGGACGAGCGGCGCCAAAGCACGCTGCCCATTCGTCGCGCCACGAGCCAAAGGCGTTTTTGGGCGAAAGCACGATGATGCGGTCGACCAGGTCGCGCTCGCGCAGGTACGCAAACGTGCCCAGGACCGAAGCCGTCTTGCCCGAACCGGGAACGGAAAAGTTGGCGCTGCGGCCCATGGCGCTCATAAAGAACGCGTCCCACAGTTGGCGGTCCTTAAGTGGGCGTTCCATCAGGGCATCTTCTGCCTGGCAAAACTCATCGAAGCGATCGGCCACCGACGCGTCGTGCGCCTTAATCAGCAGGCCCACGCGCGCCTTCTCGCGCAGATAGTCCTCGCGCGCCGTAAGGCCTCGCAATAAGTCGGGGTCAATTTCGCAATCCACGCCAAATTTTGCCGCCTGCTGCAGCAGCTCAACAACGCGCTTGGCGCCTGGATCGTCAATCCCCAGAGAAAAGAGCACGTCCGCCTCTCGATAGCTCGGCGCATAGCGGCGCAGCGTCGAAAGCCGGATCTTCCAGACCGGCTCGCGGCGCAGCTGCTCAACCGTCATGTCAAGCGGCACGACGGAGATGCCGTCGCTATACGAGAGGCGAAGTTTCATTTAGGCTTCCTCGCCCATCTTGTACGCAATCTTATCCTTGATCATATGCACTCTGGCCTCAAGTTTGGCAACCTCGGCAGCGATATTGGCGATCTCGTCCGCAGGCAGCAGACCAAAGGTGGACTCCTCCACCTGATCGAGGTCCTTGATGGCGCGGATAATCGAAAGCGAAGGCGACTTGAGGGCCTTGTTCATCTTGGTGGTGTTCTCGGCCGACTCCATAACCTCACGGAAGGTCGTCGCCAGCTGAACATCGTCGCGAATCTCGGCGATGTCGGTCGAGGTCACGACCTCTTTGTTCTTCAGGCGCTCGGCAACCTCAAAGGCCAGCTCGTTTTCGCGCTCGATAAAGCGGTCCGCATCGGGGCCTTCCAGAATCGGCTTCATCTTGCGGACAAAGCGCACAATGTCGCCCTGCGGTTCGGCAATCATGTTGGCAAAGACGATGTTCTTGACGTCCTCTTCCTGATCGTCGCTCTTGCACTTTTTTAGCACGCCCTGCAGGTCGTTGATAACGCCGGCAACCTTGAGCTCGCGCGCCAGGTGGAACTGGTCCTTGGCGTTGGCAAACTCCAGGAATTCGTTCATATAGCGGGCTTTTACAATCTCCTTCTCGAGCTCCTTGGGCTCAACGCCAATGCACTGGGCGTATTCCTCCTTCGAGAGCAAGTTGGAGCTGATGATGTCGTTGTAGATACCCACCAGGCGGTCGACGGGATCGTAGCCAACCTTCTCTTCCTCGCCATGCTGAATCGAAAGCTCCAGCATCTTGATCTTCTTGGAATCGTTACCCAGGCTCTCGGGAAGAATAACAGCCTCAAACCAGCCAAAACTTGGGTTTTCGGCGGCAAGACGACGCAGGCAGGTA
>CAJMOL010000064.1 GCA_905215095.1 uncultured bacterium
TCGTCATCGCCTATGAGCCCATCTGGGCCATCGGCACCGGCAAGACCGCTACCGCCGAGGACGCTCAGGAGGTCTGCGGCGCTATCCGTGAGACCCTCAAGGAGATGTTCGGCGAGGAGCTCGCTAACGGCATTCGCGTTCTCTATGGTGGCTCTGCCAAGCCCGGTAACATCGCCGAGCTCGTCGCCAAGCCCGACGTTGACGGCGCCCTCGTGGGCGGCGCTTCGCTCAAGGCTGCCGACTTCGCCTCTATGGTCGTCAAGGCAGGCGAGTAGGACATATGGCACAACGTCATCTTCCTGCACTCCTGATCATCATGGACGGCTGCGGCCTGGCTCCGTCCGATGGCGAGAACGCCGTCGCCGCTGCCAAGACGCCCTTCCTTGATAGCCTGTATGAGAAGTACCCCCACACCACGCTCGGCGCTTCGGGCGAGGACGTGGGTCTTCCCGATGGCCAGATGGGCAACTCCGAGGTGGGTCACCTCAACATCGGTGCCGGCCGCATCGTGTTCCAGGAGCTTTCGCGCATCAACAACGCCATCAAGGACGGCTCCATCGCCAAGAACGAGGTCTTCGTCAAGGCTATGGACGACGTCAAGGCTGACGGCAAGACTCTTCACCTCATGGGCCTTATGAGCCCTGGCGGTGTCCATTCTCACATGAACCACGTCGAGGCTCTGGTCAAGATGGCTGCCGAGCACGGTGTCAAGACCGTTCGCGTCCACGCCTTCATGGATGGCCGCGATGTTGACCCGCAGTCCGGTGCCGGCTACATGAGCGAGTTCTGCGCCTTCCTGGCTAAGATTTCCGAGGAGACCGGTTGCGACGCTCGCGTCGCCACCGTTTCTGGCCGCTATTGGGCCATGGACCGCGACAACCGTTGGGAGCGCATCCAGCGTGCCTACGACGTCATGGTCAATGCGTCCGATGCCGATGTCGACCCCGTTGCCGGCATCAAGGCCTACTACGAGAAGGACCCGCGCGGCGACGAGTTCGTCGAGCCCTTCGCTGCCCACAACGAGGGCATCCACGAGGGCGACGCGGCCATCTTCTTCAACTTCCGTCCCGACCGCGCCCGTCAGATGACCCGCGTGTTCACGGACAAGGAGTTCGACGGCTTTGAGCGCAAGCAGATCAAGCTTTCGCACTTTGTGACGATGACCGAGTACGATCCGACGTTTGATGTCGAGGTCGCCTTCCCCAAGACGTTCCCCGAGAACGTCCTGGCCGACGTTATCGCCGCCAATGGCCTGAAGCAGCTGCACACCGCCGAGACCGAGAAGTACGCCCACGTGACGTTCTTCCTCAACGGCGGCATCGAGGAGCCCAAGGAGGGCGAGGAGCGCGTGCTCGTCGCTTCCCCCAAGGTCGCTACCTACGATCTGCAGCCTGAGATGAGCGCTCCCGAGGTTACCGAGAAGCTCGTCGCTGCCATCAACGAGGATCGCGCTGATTTCTACATCGTGAACTTCGCAAACTGCGACATGGTTGGTCACACCGGTGTCTTCGACGCCGCCGTTAAGGCCGTCGAGGCTGTTGACGATGCCCTGTCCAAGGTTGTCCCGGCGATTCTCGCCAAGGGCGGCTTTGCGCTGATTACCGCCGACCACGGCAACGCCGATCACATGTTTGACGTTGCTTCTGACGGTTCCAAGCATCCGTTTACGGCTCACACCACCAACCGTGTACCGTTCATCATCGTTGATGAGAAGGCACAGCTCACCGGTATCGAGGACGGTCGTCTTTCCGATATCGCTCCGACCATGCTCACCATGGCTGGTATTGAGCCTTCCGCCGAGATGACGGGTCGCGTGCTCGCCACCGAGGCCTAAGAGAAAACAAATAACGTTTTCTAGTAAGGGGGTTGTCCACAATCGGACAACCCCCTTTTTCTGCCATTTGGGGACGGGGTAGAAATGGTAGAAATATTTTTCCTCTAAAGCTTGACTTCCCGTTTGCCTGTGATGGTTTGCCGCTGACTAGTTTTCTTTCGTTGCCAACCTTGTATTAATGCCTATCTGGGTAGAGTTTGACGCAAACATGCATGCGGATTGTGAGGTCCAGCAATGACAAGGCAGGCCAGAGTAAAGTCCCCCTACGGCTATTACCATGTGATGATGAGAGGCTGTGGCAAGCAGTACCTATTCGAAGAGGATTATCAACGCAGGTTTTTCTTGTCCGTAGCGGGTGAAGCATGCACGCAGTACAAGGCTTCGTTATGCGCCTGGTGCCTCATGGACAACCATGTGCATATGCTGCTTTCTGATCGCGAGGACCATATGTGGGAGGTCGTCCATTACATAGGAACCCTCTATGGTCAGTTTTTCAACAGGGTGACCGGACGCTGCGGCCCCGTATTTCAGGATCGTTATAAAAGTAAGCCTATTGAGTCTAATGACTATTTTATGCAGGCAATTCGCTACATTCACGATAATCCGATTGAGCTTGGTTGCCGCCCGGAGGCCTACCAATGGAGCAGCTATCAAGCCTACCTTGGTGAAGGCGGCCACCTGGATCGGAGCATCCTATTTAGTCTAATCGGCGGACGGGGAAATTTTGAATCCTTTAGCAAATCGGGCCGCAAGGATACCTATGTATTGAATTCTGGTCGTTCGATGACGGTATTTGAGCAGGAGCGCAAGGCTAGGGGAGTCCTAGACGGCATGGATCCCCATGATGTTATGGGGCTTCCCGGTCCATTTGAACGTGCCGAAGCTGTTCGCAGGCTGTATGAGGCTGGCTTTAGTGAACGACAGATTGGCCGTCTTACGGGGCTTGGACGCTATGTCGTTCGAAATGCCCTCAAATCACTTTAATAGATGAAAATCAAGAGCTATTTCTGCCATTTCTACCCCGTCCCCGAGTGGCGGGTAGGGGAGAGCGGGGGATTGTGGTACAGTACTGGAGTTTGAACTGTTCTATTAAGGAGCTTATCTATGGGTCCGTTCCAGATTCTTCTGTTTGTCGTTTGGGCTGTTTCTGCCGTGGCGCTGACGATTCTCGTCCTGATGCATTCCGGTAAGGGTACCGGCGTTTCGGATATGATCGCTAGCTCGCTGTATAACTCCAGCTCTGCCACAGGTGTTATGGAGCAGAACCTCGACCGCCTGACCGTCATCATGGCTGTCGTGTTTGCCGTGTGCGTCGTGCTGTGCATGTTCTTCTTCCCGCAGGGCATCGTGGGCTACTAATCACGAACCGCATAAATACTTGAAAAGGGTCCCGCAAGTGCGGGACCCATTTTGTTTACATATTTGTAACAGAGTCAAAATATCCTCATATACTTCGCCCAACTAAAGAAAATCTCGACCGTTAACCGGAATTAGCCCCAAATCGTGCATAAAATGCGCTACTGTATTGCAATACGTTGGTCCGCTTTGTATAACCAGCCAAAACGGCGGACCGCGTTTGAATGGTTCGATTGGGCTGTCTTGACGTTGCCCGACCGAACTTACTTTGTCCTATCTCATAAGGAGGATGGCATGGCTGATTCTATGTTCCACCAGCCCGTTATGGGTCGTCGCGCCTTTGTCGGCGGTACCCTTGCTGCGAGCTCCATGGCTTTTCTTGCCGCATGCGGCAAGAAGGGCGGCGACGCTTCCGGTTCTGAGTCCGGTTCGACGCTGAACTTCTACATCAACAACCCGGTCTGCATCGACCCCTATAACGTCCAGGAGGACCAGGGCACTCAGGTCGAGTACCAGCTCTTTGATGCTCTGACCTCTTATGACGCCGAGAAGGGCGAGATCGTTCCGCTGGCTTGCGAGTCCTTTGAGGCCAACGACGACGCCACCGAGTTCACCTTCAAGATCAAGAAGGCCAAGTTCCACAACGGTGACGACGTTACCTCCAAGTCCTTCAAGCTCGGTTGGGAGCGTCTGGTCAACACCAAGTCGGCCATCGCTACCGAGTATGGCCCTTCCGAGGTCTCCTATCACCTTTCCATGGTCGAGGGTTATGACGACCTGCTTGCCGGTAACGCTACCGAGCTCAGCGGTGTTACGTGCCCCGACGATGAGACCCTCGTCGTCAAGCTGTCTTCCGCTTACGCCGACTTCCCCTTCGTCGCCTCTCACCCGGCTCTGGCCCCGGTTCCCGAGTGCGCCGAGTCCGATGTCAAGAGCTTCTATCTTGCCCCGGTCGGTAACGGCCCGTTCATGATGGACGGCAAGTGGGAGGATGGCCAGGAGATCAACGTCAAGAAGTTCGACGATTACTATGGCGACAAGGCCAAGATCGATGGCATCCACTTCCAGGTCATCAAGGACATGGAGACCGCTTACAAGGAGTTCCAGGCCGGTAACCTCGATGTCTGCGACGTTCCCGTCGCTCAGATCGATGCCGCCAAGAAGGATCGCGGCGTGTCCAAGGACGGCTACACCATGGGTGACGGCGAGCGCATGCTGCTCGGCGCCGAGCCTTCCACGTACTATCTGACCTGCAACACCACGGCCGAGCCGTTCAACAACGCTGACCTGCGTAGGGGTATCTCCCTGGCCATTAACCGTGAGGCCATCTGCAAGACCATCTTCAAGGGTACCCGTACCCCCGCCGACGGCATTGTTCCTCCGGGCATCGATGGCTACAAGGAGGGCGCATGGGAGTTCTGCGCCTACGATGTCGACAAGGCTAACGAGTACCTCGACAAGGTTGCTCCCGCTGGCGCTAACGGGGATCGTGGCATTAGCGTGACCCTTTCCTACAACCAGGACGGTGGCCACAAGGAGATCATGGAGTCCATCATCGGCGACCTCGCCAAGGTTGGCGTTACCGCTGTCTCCGATACCCCTGAGTGGTCTGCCCTGCTCGAGCAGTATCAGAACTTCAACTATCAGTTCGGTCGTCTGGGCTGGATTGCCGACTACCCGATCATGGACAACTTCCTGTATCCGCTGTTCCACTCCGACTCCCTCGGTGGCGACAACCGCTCCGGTTACAACAACCCCGAGTTCGACGCCAAGGTCGACGAGGCTCGTACTATTGTTGACGACGAGGAGCGCGTCGCTAAGATGCAGGAGGCCGACGCAATGGTCGCTGCCGACTGCCCGGTCATCCCGGTGATGTTCTACACGCACACCATCGCCGGCTCCGATCGCATCAAGCACCTCTATGTCGATCCGCAGAAGCACGCCGATCTGGGTACCGCTGAGCTCGCCTAAGAGTTTGCAGCTTCCGTGAGGGTCAAGTATTTACGTAGACCTCATGGGAAACATACAGTTCTCCCTAACCTGGGGTAAACTGGCTGATGGTAATTTTGGGATGCCGGTCTGGCGATCGGCATCCCATTTAGGTTAATCCCTAGATAGGGGAGTGGTATGGGTAAGTACATCGTTAAACGTGTGCTTCAGTTCATCCCGGTGTTTTTGGGCGTTACGCTGATTCTGTTCGCCCTCCAGAATATCGTGCCGGGAGATCCGATCAAGCTGATCGGTGGAGACAAGGCTCTGTCCCCCGAGGTGGAGCTTCAGCTTCGCGTCCGCTATCACCTGGTCCAGACGGACGAGGACGGCAACGCGATCCTTGACGAGAACGGCGACCCCGTTCAAACGTCGCTCGTGGACCGTTACTTGTATTACATGAACGGCCTGCTTCATGGCGATCTGGGCAATTCGTATCAGCGCAAGCTGCCGGTTACGGAAATTTTTGCCCAGAAGTATCCGTATACGGTCAAACTTGCCGCGTGCGCCATCGTGCTCGAGGCAATCATGGGTATCGGTGCGGGTATCATTTCGGCGGTAAAGCGTTATTCCTTCTGGGATATTTTGGTAACGCTCACCACGTCGATCCTCGTTGCGGTCCCGGCCTTCTGGCTCGGTATGTTGCTGCAGCTGTTCTTTGGCGTCATCCTCAAGGACGCCACGGGCGGTGCAATCTCCATGCCGATCTCGGGTGCCGGCGGTTCCAGCTCTCAGTATCAGGATTGGATGCACTATGTGCTTCCGACCATTACGCTGGCTTCGGTTTCGACCGCTTATGCCGCCCGCATTATGCGCTCGCAGCTGCTTGACGTCATGAACCAGGATTACATCCGTACGGCAAAGGCGAAGGGTCTCTCCAATCGCGCGATCATCGTCAAGCATGCGCTTAAGAATGCACTCATCCCCGTCGTTACCTATATTGGTGTCGACTTTGGTGGCATGCTTTCGGGCGCCATCCTGACCGAGACGGTCTTTAACTGGCCCGGTATCGGCTATGAGGTCTATCGCGCCATTAGCATGCGTGACTGGCCCATCGTTATGGGCGGCGTTACGCTCATCGTCGTCGTCGTCATGGTGATTAACCTGCTCGTCGACATTAGCTATGCATTCCTCGACCCACGCATCCGCCTTGGCGGTCCGTCGGATAAGGCCTAAGGGAGGTACGTCTCATGCAGGAAACTGATTCTCAGTCTCAGGAGCAGGCTACCGCCACCAAGGCCGCATCTGCTCCCGCCAAGTCCCGCACGCTGTGGGGCGACGCTTTTAAGCGTCTTCGCAAGAACAAGCTCGCCGTTATCGGTGTCTGCTGGATCATCATCGTCGTTTTGGTTGCCCTGACCGCAGATCTGTGGGCTAAGCCCTGGCTCGGTTCGCCGACGGCTTCCGACTCGACCACCATGGCCGAGACGTCGCTGCTGGCTCCGTGTGCAGAGCACCCGTTTGGCACCGACGCCCTTGGTCGTGACATTCTCGTCCGCGTTATCTACGGTGCACGCGTTTCGCTGTCCGTCGGCATTATGGCCACCGCGATCTCCACGGTGATCGGTCTGGTCATGGGTGCTCTGGCCGGTTTCTACGGCGGGATCTGGGATACGATCATCATGCGCTGTGCGGACATCTTCCTGGCGTTCCCGTACGTGCTGTTCGTTGTCGCCATGATCGCCGTTATCGGCCGTGGTCTTCAGAACGTCTTTATCGCCATCGGTATTCTCGGCTGGCCTTCGATTGCGCGCGTCTTCCGCTCTGCAATCTTGACGGTCAAAGAAAACGACTATGTTGACGCTGCGCGCGCGATGGGTGCATCTGATGCTCGTATCGTAGTGCGTCACATCTTCCCGAACTCCGTCGCCTCCATCGTGGTCTACGCGACCATGAACATTGGTGGCGCCATTCTGACCGAGTCCGCTCTGTCCTTCCTCGGCATGGGCGTTATTCCGCCTACGCCTTCGTGGGGCTCCATGATTCAGGACGGTCAGCAGTATCTTCTGACCGCTCCCTGGATGATGATCATGCCCGGTCTGGCAATTCTCTCGACGGTGCTCGCCTTCACCCTGCTGGGTGACGGTCTGCGCGACGCCCTCGACGTCAAGATGAAGGACGCATAAGGATGAAGAAGAACAAGAACTATGTGGACCTGAAGGACCAGCCGGTTCCTGAGGGCCAGCATCTGCTCGAGGTCGATGACCTTAAGATGTATTTCCACACCGAGGATGGCGTCGTTCGCGCTGTCGACGGTGTCTCCTACACGCTCGATCGCGGCGAGACCCTGGGTGTCGTCGGTGAGTCCGGCTCCGGTAAGTCGGTCACCGCCTACTCCGTTATGGGCCTGACCGCTTATCCCGGCAAGCTGGTGGGCGGCAAGGTGTGGTTCAACGGCCACGAGATCGAGAACATGAAGGAGAAGGACTTCCGCAAGATCCGCGGCAACGAGGTCTCCATCATCTTCCAGGACCCCATGACCAGCCTGAACCCGGTGTACACCATCG
>CAJMOL010000065.1 GCA_905215095.1 uncultured bacterium
CGCTGCTGTTCATGAACACCGTGCAGCGGCTGCCGAGAACGGCGGGGGCTTTGGACGAAAATGCCTCGGTCGCGATATCCTCAACGGCTATTCCGAGGTTTTTGGCAAAACCCTCGAGGAACGAGCCGCAGCCCGCAGAGCACGCCTCGTTGACGACGATATCGGTCAGCACGCCGTGGTTGAGCCAGATGGCCTTCATATCCTGTCCGCCGATGTCGAGCACGAAGGTCGCATCGGGAACGCATGCGCACGCGGCGCGGGCGTGCGCGACCGTCTCGACCGTATGGTAGTCGGCGTGGAACGCGCGCGCGAAAAGCTCCTCGCCGTATCCCGTGGTGCCCACGGCATCGATCGCAAGCGTGACTCCCGCTGTCTCCCAGCGGTTCTTCAAGCTGACAAGACCCTGTTGGGCGACGTCGAGCGGTCTGCCGTTATTAGACGCGTAGAACGAATCGGCAAGCTCACCCGCCTCATCGACCAGGGCGAACTTGGTCGTCGTGCTCCCCGAATCGATACCGAGCGCCACACGCACCGTCTCTCCGGGCGCATACGCATCCGGACCCTTTGCCGGCGTCTCTTTGCCATGGCGTGCCGTAAAATCCGCCTGCTCGGCAGGTGTGGCAAAAAAGGGCTGGGCAAGACGTCCCTCCCCGCTTGCGGGCGCGACCGTCTCGAGCTTATCCAGCCGGACAAAAGCGTCGGGAAGGTCGATCGGTTGGGACGATGCGAACATGTCGGTCAGCGACAGGGCGGCACCGCGCGCGACCATGATCTGCGGATCGCGCGGGACGATAACCTGATCGTCCGATAGATTCAGTTGCTCCCGGAACACGCGGACCAGCGTGGGGTTGTAGGCGAGCGTACCGCCCTCGAAGATTACCGGCGGCTCGATGTCGATACCCTGGGCCAGACCGCCGATCGTTTGGCGGGCGACCGCGTGAAGCGCCGAAAGCGCCAGGTCGGTGGTAGGAATGCCCTCGTTGAGCAGCGGCTGGATATCGGTCTTTGCGTACACGCCGCAGCGGCCCGAGACCTCGTGGACGGTCGTTCCCCGGCTTGCGAGCTGCTCGAACTCGCCCGATTCGGTGCCGACCCCCATGAGCTTTGCCATCTCGTCGATAAATGCACCGGTACCGCCTGCGCACGAGCCGTTCATGCGCATGTCGGCAACCTCGATGTCTCCCTTATCGTTGGTGCGGAAGAAGATCATCTTGGCGTCTTGGCCGCCCAGCTCGATGGCGCAGCGCGTCTGCGGATAGAACCTGCTGATCGCGAGCGCGTTGGCGACCACCTCCTGAACGTACGAGGCGCCCAGCGCGGTCGCGATATCGCGCGCACCCGAGCCGGTCACCGCAACGCGCAGCGACTCATGGGGAAAGCGCTCGGCGAGCTCGCCGAGCATGGCGCGCACGCTCGCTGTCTGACACGCCCCGTGGCGGCGATATCCCCACCACGCCTCGGTCATATCCTCGTGCATCGCGTAAACTTTGGTCGTCGTCGACCCTACGTCCAGTCCTACTAGCAACGCCATAATGCTCCGTCTCTCGCATTTTTCCTGCTAGAGATATACCACTCTACGTAATACAACAGACTGTTGTATTTAAACTCCGTATAAAAAGCGGCTGCCGAAACGCTTCAGCAGCCGCCGAATGCACCAACAGATTGTTCTGCGCGCTAGCACGTCGGGCAACGGAGCAGCACGGGCCCTCCGGTCATGCGCACCGCTCACGCCCGCGATGTCGCCGAGAGAGCTATCCACGCTTAGGGCTCCAACCAAGCAAGTCGCCCGCGCTCAGCAGATCCCTAAGCGAGCTACTCGCACTCAGGAGCCATAGCCTGCTCCAAGAGCTCGGCATGCTCCTCCTCGAAAACCGTCCCCACAGGGAAGGCGCGACGGAAGACGAAGTGGGAAATCGGACCGGCTACCAAAAGGTTCCACGGCAGCGCCATCACAAAATTATGCGGGATGTTGATCATCCAGATCGCGGGCACGGAATACAGGTTCGCAAGGATGCCGCCGGGCATGTGCGTCAGACCCTCGCAGGCACCGTACAGCGACATGATGATGACCATGGGAACGACCATGCAGGAGCTGACGGCGAGCGTCATGGCAAGCGGTGAGCTCTTGCCCGGCGTGACCAGGAATTTAAAGGCGAAACCCTTGGCAAGGGGGCTGGCAACAAACCAGTCGCAGCACATGGCAAAAATGTAGGCAACGGGGAAGCCGAGCCACGCGGCGGCAACAACCTCGCCGTTGATGGCCCCATGCTGCAGGGCAACGTTGTAGATGCTCATCCAGAGCACCATGCAAAAGCACATGATAAAGGTGAACAGCAGGCTCTCTCGTTTGTTGATAGGCATAAAGGGCATGGTCCTTTCCGTGTTACGCCGCGGCATCACGCAACAAAAACGGGCGGGCAAGATGGAGCTGTTGGGACTTCATCTCGCCCGCCCGTGGTACGTGCGTCTGCGACTACTTATGTGGTGGAACTACCCTAACACGAACGGCGTGCGCTTCGTAAGCGTTGAGTTTATGAAGATGCAGGGCACCAATAATCCCCCGACCCCCTAAGTTGCGGTGGAATACGGACTGTTTTGACCCTTTAAGCAGCAATTCAGTCCCTATCTCACCGCAACTCATTTGGTGCAAAGTAACATGTCCCCCTTGCACCAATTAGCTGGTGTGGCGCCAGCGGGGGTCGGTGAGGGTTCTCGCCACGCCCAAGCCAACGGGCAGAAACGCCACGATGAGCACTGCACGCACAAACCAGCCGAGCATATTGACCGTGTCGAAGGTGCACATGTAATACATAGAGCGATAGAGATACAAGCCCGGCACCATAATGACAATCGAAGGCACCGTGAGGGCGATGCGCGGGTAGGTGAGCTTGACTTCAGCCAAGCTTGCGAGCAGCCCCGATACCAGCGCGCCGATAAACGCTGCTGCCTCGGGAGGCATTCCCGTGCTGAGGCCCAGGAAGGGAATCATCGTCGGCGCATCGACAAGGGTCAGACGCAGGGTATTGGACACGGCGCCGATCAACCCAGCTGCCGCGGCCATCTTTACCGGGCTGTTGAACATCACCGAGAAGCCGAATACGCCAACGAAGCTCATCACCACGCGCAGGAGCGTAAGGGCAAGCGGCGAAAGGCCCAGTGGGGCAAAGTCGTCCGGCGCTAGGCCAACACACTCGGCAACCATCCAACCTACGAGGGTCGCCATCACAATAATCGATACGGCATATGAAAGGCGCTCGATACCGCTTCGCATGTCGAGCTTAGCGATGTCGAGGCCTGCCGTAATGAGCGGAAAGCCGGGAATCACAAAGAGCATGGCGCCGATATAGCCTTCTTGGTGCGACATTGCCCCCGGTATGACCTGGCCAAGGCCGAGCAATGCCAGCAGATACGAAACGCAAGCGAGCGCAACGCCAGTCGTCAGCGCGCTGAACTGACCAAGGCCCTGCTTAAGAATATGGGAGCGGGCAAAGTTGCCGACACCCGCGCCTACGAACGCGCATGCCATCTCAATGGGACCGCCGCCGAGCAAAAAGACGAAGGCGCCGCAAGCACAAGCTGCCGCAAGGCCCTGTTGCCAGGGAGCGTAATCGGGCTTTGAGCTCTCAACGGTCTTGAGCATCTCGTGATACTCGTGCACCGTGAAGCGACGACCATAGGTCTCGATTTCCTTGAGGAAACTCTCCATCATCCAAATGCGATGGGTATTGACTCCCGTTGTGGGCAGGCTGACAACCTCGTTAAAGCAGTGGCCATCTTCGATGCAAGTGCACTCAAACGACAGAAGACTCAGGTCGACGTGAATCGTGACGCCGAGTACGGCAGCAACACGATTCATGGTATCGCGCACGCGCCAGGCACCTGTTCCGCTTGCCAGCATAAGCATGCCGGTGCGGCAGATGATGGATGACTTATCGGTGAGCGGCGCATCGACGGCAAGTTCATCGCCTGCCGTCACGATCTGGTGCCAGTCAGTTTTCATATGGAGCGCGCCGGCACGGACACCGTGGTGCATGGGGGCTCTCGAAAGCAGCGAGTCAAGGCGCGAAGGCTGTGGGGGCTCCACTGATTCACCCTCAACCTCATCAGCCTCTTCATCGACCAAATCAAAGGAATCAAGCGGCGCTGGCTCGCGACGGTCGATCAGCTCCTCGTCCTCATCATCAAAGTAATTGAACTGATCGAGCATGTCCTCTTCGATTGCACGCTCGCTCGCGTCGTCCATCCCGGTGCTCCCTTCCTGTCGACTAACCCCCATCCTAGGCAGCAACGGCTAAAGGAAACATAAAAGAGACGACTGTCATGCGAGCCATGTGCGCAATAGCCGTTGGGTAGTCATTGGGGACGTTCTTAAATGACCAGTCAAACAAGAACGTCCCCAATGACTACTCCGGCAACGCCGATGTTTTGGCAACGCCAGCGAGCGACGTCCAGGGCGAACAAGTTGGCATGAAAAAGGCAAGGCATAGACCTTCTGGTCATGCCTTGCCTTTTGAATGACAAATTGTCGTTCTGGGCGGCGCGCAGCGTCGACTGGTTGCGCGGTTCGTAGAACCGCGCAACATGAGAGCGCCCCCTCCCGCGCACGGAACGGGAGGGGGCTAAAGGTAGGAGTCTACCGGTGGGTTTACCCCGCCGGACAGACGATGACCAGGTGATCCTCTACAGGATCGTCAAGGTTTCCGTGGGGTACCCGTTGGGTACTTAGAGCAGCACGCAGGCGACGGTCAGGATGACGGCGCAGACGACGGAGAGAGCGACGATGAGCTTAAGGGCAAACTTGAGCCAGGTCGTCCACTCGATCTTGGCCAGGGCGAGACCGCCCATGATGGCGCCGGAGGTCGGGGTGAATAGGTTCACGACACCGATGGCGGCGGAGAAGATCATGACCATGACCTCAGGCGAGAAGCCGAGCTTAACAGCCAGCGGTCCCATGATGGGCATGGAGACGGTAGCCATACCAGAGGTCGAGGGGATCAGGAAGGACAGGCCGAAGTAGACCAGGAAGCTCATGGGAGCGAAGATCACGCCGGACAGGCCAGCCAGAGCATTGGCGGCAGCGTCGAGGACGAAGACATCGAGGCCGGTGTTAGCCATGAGGACGGAGATACCACGGGCGAGGGCGATGACGAGAACAACGGACATCATGTCGGCAGCGCCGGTGATGAAGGTGTTAACGATCTGCTTCTCGGACAGGCCACCGATGATACCGATCAGGACGGCCATGAGGAAGAACCAGGTGGAAGCCTCGTCGAAGTACCACTGGCCAATGGGCAGGCCGGTGATCAGGGCAGACCAGCCCTGGACGACGGCGTTACCGTCGGCGTCGTAGACAGCGCCAGCGTCGAAGAAGTTGGCGACGCCCTCGTTGAGGTCGGCCAGCGGAATGAAGCCGACGATCATGACGACGAAGGTGAAGGCGAAGGCAATCAGAACACCCTTCTGACGACCGGTGAGCTTGACCTCCTTGTGGACCTCGGAAGCAGCCTTGCCGTGAGCCTCTTCGGCGTCCTTGAGCTCCTGCATCGACAGGATGGTGGAACCCTTGTCAGCCTTGACCTTCTTGGCATAGTTCATCACGAAGAAGATGGACATAGCGGTAGTGACAATCCACAGGACGGCACCGAGGCCGATGATGATGGACTGGTTGACCTCAATGCCAACGCCGGTCAGAGCGTCGACGGCAGCGCCGACGGCGAACGGGTTAACCGTGGAGCCCAGGCAGCCGCAGCCAGCGCCGAGCAGGACGGTAGCGGCACCGACCATGGGGTCGAAGCCAGCGGCCATCATGGTAGCGGCGAGCAGGGCGTAGAAGGGAACGGTCTCCTCGCACATACCATAGGTGGTACCACCGAGGGAGAAGATGAGCATCAGCACGGGAATGAGCATAATCTCGTTGCCCTTAAGCTTCTGCACCAGAACGGCGATGCCGTTGTCCAGGGCGCCGGTCTCGGTCATCATACCGAGGAAGCCGCCCAGGATCATAACGAAGAGGCAGACGGGCAGAGCGTCAGCGAAGCCCAGGATCGGGGCGGTGCAGAAATCGCTCAGACGGGCGGCAGTAACCGCGCCGCCGGACGTGCCGGAGACGATAACGGTAATCACTGCGACAATTGCCAGCAGAGCAAGAAGAATGGTGAACGATGAAGGCATACCGCGCTTTTTCTTAGCGGTCTCAGTCATAGTTCTCATCCCCCCTTCATAAATCATTTACTGATCTCGCCCGAAGCGGCTCTTCCGTGCCGTGCCTGCCGCTTGATGCGAGATTATTACCAGATAAAACCGCTCGGGGTGTGCAGCAATACACCCCGAGCGAGATGCTAGATGCTCTTACTTGAGCGTGGCGTACATGACAGCCTTGATGGTGTGCATGCGGTTCTCAGCCTCGTCGAAGACCTTGGAAGCGGGGCTCTCGAAGACCTCGTCGGTGACCTCCTGCTCGGTGATGCCGAACTGCTCGCACTTCTCGGCGCCAATGGTGGTGTTGGTGTCGTGGAAGCTGGGCAGGCAGTGCAGGAAGATGGCACCCGGGTTGGCCATAGCCATGACGTCGGAGGTGACACGATACGGGGTGAGCTGAGCGATGCGCTCGGCCCAGACCTCGTCGGGCTCGCCCATGGAGACCCACACGTCGGTGTAGATAACGTCGGCACCGGTGACGCCGTCCTTGACGTCGGTGGTCAGCTTGATGGTGCAACCGTTGGCCTCGGCGATGGGCTTGCAGGCCTCGATGACGTCGTCAGCGGGCATGCACTCCTCGGGGCCGCAGGCCACGAAGTTCATACCGAGCTTGGAGCAGACAACCATGAGGGAGCGAGCGACGTTGTTCTTGCAGTCGCCCATGAAGACGAGGGTCTTGCCCTTGATGTCGTAGTTGAAGTTCTCCTGGACGGTCAGGATATCGGCGAGCATCTGGGTGGGATGCCACTCAGTGGTCAGGCCGTTCCACACGGGCACGCCGGACTTAGCAGCGAGCTCCTCGACGTCGTCCTGGGCAAAGCCACGGAACTCGATGCCGTCATACATGCGGCCGAGAACGCGGGCGGTGTCCTCGATGGACTCCTTCTTGCCCATCTGCGACGAACCCGGATCGAGGTAGGTCACGCCCATGCCCAGGTCCATGCCGCCGACCTCGAAGGCGCAGCGGGTACGAGTGGAGGTCTTCTGGAAGAGCAGAACGATGTTCTTGCCCTCGAGATAGCGATGCGGAACGCCAGCGCGCTTCATATCCTTGAAGTTCTTGGAGAGCTTGAGCAGGTACTCGATCTCCTCGGTGGAGAAGTCCAGGAGACGCAGGAAATGACGACCGCTCAGGCTTACAGGCATGGTAATTCCTTTCGATAGCAAGTTAACAAGAACTTATGTGTGCAGGCCGCGCCAAGTTTCAGCCTGCTGTTTCTACCGGAACGCATTTTCATGCGTTCCGGGAAAAACCTAACAAGGGTTCCTGATTTCTCAGGATTCGTATCCAAGATGGATACTCAGATTATGCGCTCTGCGCAGCGAGAAATCTAGTCCTCACGCCAGATCGGCATGCTCATGCAGCGGGGGCCGCCACGGCCACGGGAGAGCTCTGCCGAGGGGATCTCGATAGCATCGATGTTGTTCTTGCGCAGCAGCGCATTCGTGACATCGTTGCGCTCGT
>CAJMOL010000066.1 GCA_905215095.1 uncultured bacterium
GCGCCGGGCTACGCGATGGATATGTTAACCATCGCGTAGCCCGGCGTTTTTATAACGTTTTACCTGATACAACCTGCCAAAATAAACCTGTCCCTTTTTGGCAGGTCGAGCGGAAAGGACTGCTTGTGAACATCCTGGTTTTGCTGCCCGTCAACGACCGTCATCGCACAATTCTTGAGTCGAGCGCTCCGGGCGAGGACTTTATCTACACGAGCTCCGACGCCGCCACGCGCGAGCAGGTCGCCGATGCCGACGTGATCTTGGGCAACATCGACCCTGACATGCTCACGGCATGCGACCATCTCCAGCTGTTACAATTGCAGACCGCCGGCTATGACGACTACCTTGCCGCCGGCACCGTGCCGGCCGATGCCAAACTGTCTTGCTCGGTGGGCGCCTATGGCCAGGCAGTAAGCGAGCACATGTTTGCCATGGTGCTGTCTATGATGAAGCGCCTGCCCGGCTACCAGGACCTGCAGCGCGAGCATCGCTGGGAGGACTTAGGCCCGGTCACCTCGCTCAAAAATGCCAATGTGCTGGTGTTGGGCGCGGGCGACATTGGCGGTCACTTTGCCACGCTCTGCCGCAGCATGGGCGCGCACGTCCGCGGCATCAAGCGTCATCCGCTCGTCTACCCCATTGTATTTGAGGACATGGACAGCATGGACGCCCTGTCCGAGCGCCTGGCCGAGGCTGACATCGTCGCATCCTTTATGCCCAGCACACCCGAGACCCGCGGCCTGGCGAACGCCGAGTTCTTCGCCGCGATGAAGCCGGGCGCCCTCTTTGCCAACGGCGGCCGTGGCGATCTTGTGGTCGCTGACGACTTGGTTGCCGCTCTGGAGTCGGGACATCTCGCCGGTGCCGCGGTCGACGTCACCGACCCCGAGCCGCTGCCTGAGACAAGCCCCCTGTGGGATGCGCCTAACATGCTCATTACGCCGCATATCTCGGGCTGGTTCCACTTGGAGGCTACGCTCAACAATGTGGTCGACATTGCCGCGGAGAATCTGCGTCACCTGCAGGCGGGCGAAATGCTTCGCTGCTGGATCGAACACTAAGAATTACGCCGTTTTACAAACGGCGTAATGAGCCGACGCTGCGAGCCCGCCGTTTGGCCAATCTGCCGTTCAATTTCAAAGGCGCGACCAGAAGGTCAGCGCCTTTTCATTTCACGGCACCTTGGCTCAAACGGCGGGCTCTCGCTGACTTTTGCTCAACCTGCGGCGTTTCCTTTTTGGTGCAATGGGGTCAAGTTGGCTTGCGCCATACCGGTAGTTCTGTCTGCGACACTCTCGCCAAAGTGATCTCAGACATACACCTAGTGTTTTCGACGCTCCGCTTATTAGAGCCAGTCCGTCTCCTCGTCGTAGCGGTCCGAATAGGCGTTACGCTTGAGTTCTTCATCGCTCGTTGGTCGCGCCTTGGACACGTCGACCCCTGAATCGCGGCAAGCAGTGGCGAACAGTTGCGAACCCTGATCGATAAGCTCAATCTTGCGCTCGGCCTTCATGTCTTCGGCCTGCATTTACAGCTCCACGCTTTCGGCGCCGTTGATGGTTAGGTTTCGCTCGTAGAAGGCGGTGAGGGCGCGGATGGCGTACATCACGTCGCGCACGCCGCCGGTCTCGTAGCTCGAGTGCATGGCCAGCTGCGGCAGGCCCACGTCCACGGCATGCATGCTCGCCTGCATGTTCGACAGGTTGCCCAGGGTGGAGCCGCCGGCCATATCACTCTTGTTGGCGAAGGCCTGCGTGGGCACGTCGGCGTCATCGCAAATAGCCTGGAACACCGCGCGGCTAAAGGCATCGGTGCAGTAGTGCTGGTTGGCGGCTTCCTTGATAACGATGCCGCCGTTGAGCACGACCTGGTTGCGGGCATCGCACTTCTCGGCGTGGTTGGGATGCACGGCATGTGCGTTGTCGCAGCTCACGAGCATCGAGGCGGCAAGTGCGCGATGGTACGACTCGTCGTCAAAGCCCAGCGATCCGTTGATGCGGCGCAGCGCATCGGCCAAGAACGTCGACATGGCTCCCTGCTTGGTCTCGGAGCCAACCTCCTCGTTATCAAAGCAGCAGAAGACCGAGACGTCATGCGCGTTCTCGGCACCCAAAAATGCCTGTAGCGAGGTATAGGCGCAGGCCAGGTCGTCAAGCTTGGGCGTCGAGATAAACTCGTCGGCCCAGCCCCAAATGCGCGCATCCTGACGATTGACCAGGAACAGATCGCGACCCAGAATCTGCTCGGGCTCAACGTCCAACTCGTCGGCGATCAGAGCATCAAAGTCGCCCTGCTTAAGATCACCGGCGCTGATGAGCGGGCAAAGGTCGACGGCGCGGTTGGGCGCAAAGCCCTCGTTAACGCCGCGGTTCATGTGGATGGCAAGGCTCGGGATAATAGCGACCTCGCGCTCGGTGGCAAGCAGGCGGCTCTCAATACGGTCGCCCTCGCGCACCAGCACGCGGCCCGCGAGCGCCAGCGGGCGATCGAACCAGGTGTAGTCGATCATGCCGCCGTAGGCCTCGGTGTTCAGGCGCAGCGTTTCGCCCGCGCCGTCAAGCTCGGGCACGGCCTTGACCTTAAACGTCGGCGAATCGCTGTGCGACGCCGTGAGCTGAAAATGATAGTCACCGGCAACGCCGTCCTCGCCCCACGTCGCGGCCAGGT
Source organism: uncultured bacterium (assembly GCA_905215095.1). Lineage (GTDB taxonomy): Bacteria > Actinomycetota > Coriobacteriia > Coriobacteriales > Coriobacteriaceae > Collinsella. The sequence continues at coordinate 2,668 of CAJMOL010000066.1, forward strand.
CCTCGCCCACCTTAAAGGCAACAACGCTCGAGGTGTTGCGCTGCGTGTAATAACGCCCGCCCGGCTCGATGTCCCACGCCGCATTCTCGGGCAGGTAGGTAAAGCCCGCCTCGTCGAGCTCGGCCATAATGGTCGCCGCCGTATGGAACATGCTGGGGCATGCCTCGATAAAGTCGATAAGGTCGTTGGCGGCCTCAATATCATCGGCCGTCACATGCGCGCGCTCGGGCGTTTCCTGATCCGTCATGCTCTCCCCTTTCGCTGGGTTGATGGTCCCTTCCAGCATACCCCGCCGCGCCAGCGCTGCACTCTTCATTCCGTGTTTAATCCCGCGCCGCTCACCAAGTTGAGCCATCATGCCCGCGCTCCTTTTGCGACAATTACGCTAACAGGACGAGAGGAGCCGTCATGAAGCCACGTAACATTGCCATCGCCTGCGGTGTCGCGGGCGTCGCCGCCGGCCTTGCCGCTGTCACCGGTATCGTTTATCGCAAGCAAATCAAGTCCGCCGCGTCGCTCAAACGCTTGACCGGCTACGCAGACGGCTATGACCTGTACGCAATCGACATCGCCTACGACTACGATCTTGATCGCATCATCGCCGCTGGCGTGCGCGACGACCAGGCCTACATCGATGCCGTGGTGGCGCAGGTGCTGCCCGGTGTGCCGGCACATGTCCAGGCGCCCCAGTTTGCCTGCAGCGCTTTTGTCGCCGTAGATGCCGAAGGCCGCGTGCGCACCGGCCGCAATTACGACTTTAAGGACGACACCTCGGCGTTGCTGGTGCGCAATCACCCACGCGGCGGCTATGCCTCCATCGGGTTTGCCGCCCTTAACAACCTGGGCGATAACACTCCGCTTGACTCCGTCGCCGGACGTGCCGCCGCACTCATGGGCCCGTTTGCTCAGCTCGACGGCGTTAACGAATGCGGCGTATCCATTGCCGTACTCACCCTGGATTCCAAGCCCTGTGACCAGGACACGCAACGCCCCGTCATCAATACCTCGCTCGCCATCCGTCTGGTGCTCGACCGTGCCGCCACCACGCAAGAAGCTGTCGACCTGCTTTCTGCCTACGACATGCACGCCATGGCCGGACGCGATTACCACTTCTTTATCAACGACGCCTCCGGTGACGCGCGCGTAGTAGAGTGGGATCCGCGCGATCCGGACCGCGCTTTCAAAGTGACTCCTGTACGCCAGGTTACGAACTTCTATGCCTGCTATGGCGACGAAGTGCTGCCCAATCAAAAGAATGGCGAGCTGGGCCATGGTAAAGAGCGCGCCGTCGCAATCGCCGATGTCCTTGACGCCCATGTCGGTGCCCAGGACGAAACGATTGCCTGGGAAGCCCTGCGCGCCGCAGCGCAAGAGCCCAATCCGGAAGACATCACCAGCAATACGCAATGGTCGGTCGTCTTTGACAATACCGAACCCGCCGCCGCTATTACACTGCGCCGTCACTGGGGAGATGTCGACGCCTTCGCACTGTAAGGAGCCAGGCCCGTCGACCTTACGCTCGCCTGACGTTGTTTACATTTCTATACGCTTGAGCTAACTCGTTTTGCCCCCGTACCAGCAGTGTGCGGGGGTAAACTTATGCGCATGTTATAACTTGCCCGGAAGGATTCACCATGCTTAGGATCGGTCTTCTTACTAGTGGCGGCGACTGCCAGGCGCTCAACGCCACCATGCGCGGCATCGTCAAAACGCTTATGACCAATAGCGAAGAGCCTATCGAGATCTATGGTTTTGAGGACGGCTACCAGGGCCTTATCTACAGCAGGTTCCGTGTCATGACGCCCGCCGATTTTAGCGGCATCCTCACCCGCGGCGGCACCATTTTGGGCACGAGCCGCACGCCGTTCAAGCGCCTGAACATTCCCGAGGCCGACGGCGTCGAGAAGGTGCCCGCGATGGTCCACACCTATCACAAGTTACAGCTCGACTGCCTGTTTATGCTGGGCGGCAACGGCTCCACCAAGACCGCCAACCGCCTGCGCGAAGAGGGCCTCAACGTTATCGCCCTGCCTAAGACCATCGATAACGACACCTGGGGCACCGAGTTGACGTTTGGCTTTACGAGCGCCATCGACGTCGCCACCAAGTGCATCGACGACATCCACACCACTGCCTCGAGTCACGGCCGCGTGTTTGTCATCGAGATCATGGGGCACAAGGTTGGCTGGATTCCGCTGTATGCCGGCGTCGCGGGCGGTGCGGACGTCATCCTGATCCCCGAGATTCCCTACGACATGGATAACGTCATCAAGACCATCGAGCATCGCATGGAGACCGGCAGCCGCTTTACCATCGTGGCCGTCGCCGAGGGCGCTATCTCCAAGGAGGACGCGGCGCTGTCCAAGAAGGAGTACAAGAAGAAGCTCGCCGAGCGCACGAGCCCGTCAATCGTGTACGACATCGCCAAGGAGATCGAGGCCAAGACCGGTCGCGAGACCCGCGTCGCCATCCCCGGCCACACGCAGCGCGGCGGCCAACCCGATGCTCAGGACCGCATCTTTGCGACCCAGTGCGGCGTCGAAGCCGCGCTTGGCTGCCTGCGCGGCGAGTTTGGCTACATGATCGCCCTGCGCGACGGCAAGATGTGCCACATGCCGCTCGAGGAGGTCGCCGGCAAGCTCAAGTTTGTCGACCCCCAGAGCGATCTGGTGCGCGAGGCCAAGGCGTTGGGCATCAGCTTCGGCGACGAATAGCCTCGGCCGAAATCCATCCCATCGGACCCTCCGACCCCGCCCGACGTATTTCGATTTGGCTCCTCCCTTGACTCCGTCAAAGGTCGCCAATCGAAATACGTCGGGCGGGGTCGGAGGGTCCTTCGTTTACATACTCGCCGAGGCAATTCGTCTTCTTGCTGCGGGTGCCTGGTCTGAAATTCAGTTGCGGTGAAATAGTTCCTGCTTAGCCCGCAAATGGCTAAATCTAGAAGCTATTCCACCGCAATTTACTGAGTGGGGGCTCTTGGCTGCTACTTGCACTGACATTTGTCCTGAAATGGCTGGTCGTTAGGGGTTGCTACCGGTAGTTGCGGTAGGGTTGGAGCAGATTCTAACTAGAAATGGTGGTCGCTACCGGTTGTTCTCGGCATACTCGGCTCATTCGATTCGACCATCAAACGAAAGGAACCACCATGGATCTTGCGATGGCGCAGCGGCTCGTTGATCGCCGCAAGGCCGCCGGGCTTTCTCAGGAGGCGCTTGCCGCCCAGCTGGGTGTGAGTCGTCAGGCTGTCAGTAAATGGGAACGCAGCGAGTCCTCACCCGATACCGATAACCTCATTGCGCTCGCCGCGCTGTATGGCGTGTCGCTGGATGAGTTGTTGTATGGGGAAGCGGCTAGCGATGCTGATGGCTCAGAGGACGGCAGCACCGAAACGGTGGATGAGGCTAAAGAGGCCGAAGATTCTGCCGAGCACGCCGATTGCGGCGACAAACCACTTGTCGATATTTCCCTCGCGCGCGGCATCCACGTCATTGATCCCAATAAAGGCGAGGAAGTCCATGTTGGCTGGAACGGCATCCATGTGACCAACGAGCGCAAGGGCGAAGAGGTGCATGTGGGGCCAGACGGCGTGCATGTCGATACGCTTGAGGACGATGGACATAGCGTGCATACCAATGACGACGGCACCGTCACCATCGACGGCGAGACGTTCTCCAGCTGGAAGGAAGCACACGACAAGCTCGACCATCATGGCAAGCATTTCCACACCAAGGTCGGACGTACATGGAACAAATTCCCCTTCCCCGCGCTTGTCGCCCTCGCCTATCTGGTGCTCGGCATTGTCTACGGCACATGGGCTGCGGGACTCTTCCTCGTCTTTTTGATTCCCGTCTACTACGCATTTGGCGACTTTATCGACCAACGCCACTTATCTAAGCTGATCGATGTCGTCTATTCAGTCAGTGCCGAGGCATGGTTCCTCTGCATGTGGCTCTGCCTGGAACAACCCCATCCCGCCTGGGTAATCCTCATCACCATCCCGGTCGTAAAAGCACTCATGCGCTGGTGCCGCAAACAATGGAAGCATCGCGAGCGAGCCTAAACCATCCCAGCCCGACAGCAGCACCCAACTAGTACTCCCCCGCCCATCCCCCCTAAGTTGCGGTGATATAGCTCCGGTTTTAGCCTTGAGTAGTCGAGTTTAGGAACTATTCCACCGCAACTTACGAATGGTCGGAGCGGCTACAGCACAAGCGTCGGCGTTCGTTTGATGGTCCGCCACGAAAAGGGCCTATCTACTACGTTTAACTCGATGGGGCCAACCATGACCGCCTTTTTCGAAAATCGACAGGCCTTCTACCTGCGGTTTTATTTTTCGTTTTCCCGGCATGGTTGAGGGTATCCAATTAAACGTAGTAGATAGGCCCGTTTTGTGGCATACGACCCATTCAAGCCCAATCTCGAAGGCTAAAGAGAGCCTCTCATCCGCACCTGCGAGCGAAAACCAAATAGAATGAAAGGCAAATGGAAAGCCCGTTTGACGAGCGGAGAACATATGCGCGACGTAACCGAAAGCGACTGGAAGCTGTTTAAGAAAATGCTTCCTCAATGGCAAGAACGTTATATGGAAAAGCTCATCGGCCAGTACGTTGAGATGCTGAACGGCGACAGCGAAGCGTCCAGTAGATTTTGGGCACTAGAAGAGCGCCTCAATAGAGACAAGCTGTCCTCAGGCGTAATTGCAAACGACATTCGCCGCAGCACAATGCACCGCGAGATAGCCAATTTGCTTATCGACAGCGTGATCACCCTTGACGACCTTGACGGTTTTACCGAAGACATTAAGAGCTATGCGCAACACTGGATTGGCCAGTAAGAGCACTGAACGACAGACATCCCCAGCAAAACGGGGCAAACGCTGGGCCACCTAATGGTTGTCCGGCGTTTGCCCAGATAAAACCTGCCAAAATAAACC
>CAJMOL010000067.1 GCA_905215095.1 uncultured bacterium
AAAATCGCCAGGCAAACGATGAGCGGAACGAACAGGGAGGTGCCGGCAAAAGCACTGCGCACAAGGGACTCATCGGGTGCAGAAGGATCGATTACATTCCAGCAGAAACCAATATCCTCCCCAAAAACGCTATTGCCAAAGGCGAGCAACGTTGTTCCGTTTTTTAGAAAGACACAGAAGAGAAGGCCGAACGCCAGCATAAGCGTAAGACCAAACTTCGCCGGAAACATCCTGTGCAAACGCATCATATCTGCCTTTATGGGATGGATCGCCCGCTTCATAGCGAGACCGCCTTCATCAAGCGCCTGTAATACTCTTTTAGGGACGACGCCTCATCCCTTATGACGTCCATCGATTCCTTTTTCAGCAGTTCGCCGTCATGAATAAACACGCAACTTGTTGCAACTGATGCCAACTCATCCAAATCATGGCTAGAGATGAGCATGGTCTTACCCTGTTCTCGATTCAATCGACCGATAAGGGCCCATATACTCTCGATGCCCAGCGGGTCCAACCCGTTCGCTGGCTCATCAAAAATAAGCAGATCAGTGTCACCCAACAAAGCCGTAGCTATATCCAGCCGCCGTTTCATTCCCAGAGAAAAACTGCTCACGCTCTTTTTCTCATCGACATCCAGCCCGACTAGGCCCAAGACGCGAGGAACCTCACGTTTCTCATCGAGCCCCCATTCCGCACATCGGATTTGAAGATTCTCAGCCGCGCTGAGGGATTGGTATGCTCCGCTGGAATCTGGCACATAGCCGACACGCGTCCGCATCAGGCCAAGCTCTCTTTTTGATTTGCCTCCAAAGAGCTCCACGCTCCCCGACGATGGTTTACAGAGGCCCAGCACTATTTTAATAAGCGTGCTTTTGCCCGCCCCGTTTGCACCAACAAGGGCACAGAGCTCAGACTGATGCACCTCGAAGGAAACGTCATGCAAAACGTGCCGTTTCCCGTAGCGTTTTGAAACTTTTGATAGCTTTATCGCTGATGCGTTCATTGGAGCCCCGTTCTGCTTGATAGAAAAACCGCTCATATCGTTCCTTCTTTCCTTTATCATTTTCCATTGTTGTTATTGTTTTTCGATAACTCGTATTTGTCAAGATAATCTAAAAGAAGGGACCCGTGTTAGACACGGGTCCCTTCACGCTGATACTTCGTTTTAGTTGTTCGCCTTAAGCTACTCGTCACTCAAATCGACAGCAAAGACTGATGTCGGAAGCGACGCCTCGTTGCCTCCGCCATCCCGCATCTGTCTCACGACATTTTTTGCACGCTCAACAATAAGCTCCTCAAGCTCTTTCTCACTCACCCGCCGAATAATATCTCCCGGTTGACAGTCAAGTTCATCGCAAATATCGAGAAGCGTCTTAAGGCGAATAGCTTTAATTTTTCCGTTTCTTAGCTTAGAAATATTAGCCGGAGTATGCCCCGTGGCACGAATCAGATCAGCACTGGTCTTTCCGGTCTTAAGTAGCTGCGTCTCAAGCTCGATGATGAGATAGCTCATGCTTCCTCCTACACAAGCTCGTCAGACTGCTCTTGGAGCAGCGAGGCATAACTCCAGATCACCGAGATACACAGACAGACAGCCGCGCCGATAAGCGACCCCGCATCAAAGGCAACGCCTTGGCAAATCTCAATAACGAAGGAATGAGGCACGACGTAAAGCTCCAGCCCACCAATGGTAAGATTGACCGATCCGTAGGCACCAATAAGCGAAACCGCGGCGTTAACAGCAAAGGCAAGCGCAAGAACACGGATAAGCCGCACATGCGTCTTGGTAAAGGGCGAGACGCCTCGCGAGATGTTACGGCTGATCCCACACAAAACGACAAGCGAAATACCCACGACGAGTGCCAGGCACAGTCCGCTTGGGATAACGATGCACCCGCCATCGAGAAGCGTCACGACGCCGAAAGAATCGACAGAGGCAACGTTTGCAACCGCATACCAGATCACGTAAACAACCAACGCGGCAAAAGCGACGAGCATCCCTGCAAAAACGGCTGCCATGCAAAAGCCAAGCTTCCTGATATTTTCGCCCGCTTTGGTCATACGCTGAACGCTGTTAGACATACACTCACCCTCATCGACTCTATCGTTATTCGAACAGTTTATCGAACAACGATATTGATTGCATGCGGAAAGCCCCGCCAGTGCGCATAGGCCATTTACTAACCCGGAGGGGTGAGCGTGGATTTTTGGACACATATCGAACGAGAGTGGATAATCTCCCACTTTGAGGCCACCACCGGGCCTAAAACGGGAGATTATCCACTCTCATAGTCATCAAGGCTCGCAAGCTCTTATTCAGCCGCCTCGCGCAGGGCCGACATCGTAGCCGCATATTGCTGCTGCAGTGCATGCATCCCCTCGCGAGCGCCGTCAACGGCATCGGCGCCGCGCAGTGCTTCGGTCACCACAACCGCCGGCTCGTACAGATTATCGAATCCCAGGTTCTGGCTCACGCCCTTGAGCGTATGCACTGCCATAAACGCACCTTCAGCGTCTCCCGCCGCCATGGCAGCCTCCAGCTTGTCCATGCTCTCGTCATCCAAAAACTTGAGGGCAAAGCGGGCAAGCATTTCCCCGCCCATCAGCCGAGCGCACGCGTCATCATAATTAGCGCCGATCTTCTCATACGCCTCACGCATGGAAATCATGGGTTAAAAACTCCTTTGGTCAAACTAAATCGTGGGAAACGCGACGACGTCAGCGGGGCGTGCCAACGTCTCGGCAATTTGGTCTTGCACCTCGAGTAGGCAATCGAGCAGCAGCGGGTTAAAGGTACCGCACTTACCGTCCAGAATCATCTTGATCGCTTCCTCGTGCGGGATAGCGTCCTTGTACACGCGCACGCTCGTCAGCGCATCATACACGTCGGCCACCGAGACCACCTGCGCGGCAATGGGAATCTCGTCGCCCTTAAGGCCATCGGGATAACCCTTGCCGTCCCAGCGCTCGTGGTGCCAACGCGCAATCTGGTACGCATATTCCATAAGCGCATTGCCGGCGTGATGACTACCCAGCTCACGCAGCATGTCGGCGCCGATCGTGGTATGCGTCTTCATAATCTCGAACTCCTCGGGCGTAAGGCGTCCGGGCTTGTTGAGAATCGCATCGTCAATCGACATCTTGCCGATATCGTGCAGCGCCGAAGCCAGGGCGATCGTGGAGCGTTCCTCATTGTCGAGGGAGATCGTGCCGCTACGCTGGACCAGACAGCCAAGCAGCAGCTCGGTCAGCTTCTCGATGTTCGTAACGTGCCTGCCGCTCTCGCCGTTGCGAAGCTCCATGACGCCGGCCATGATATCGATGAGCATGCGACTGTTCTTGACGCGCTCGTTGTACTGCTGGGACAGCAGGTTCGTCAGGCGGCGCTGTTTGGCGTATAGGCGGATGGTGTTGCTTACACGGCGGCGCACGACACGGGAGTCAAACGGGCGGTTGATATAGTCCGAGGCGCCCAGCTCGTACGCGCGCAGAACCATATCATCGGAATCTTCGCTCGAAATCATGATGACAGGCAGATTGTCGATACCCGATCGGCGCGACAGATCGGCCAGCACCTCAAAGCCGCTCATGCCCGGCATGACAATATCCAGCAGCACGAGCGACAGCTCATCGCCATAGCGGTCGACCATGTCGAGCGCCGTACGACCGTTATCGGCCTCGAGGATGCAATACTCGTCCTTGAGCATCTCGCTGAGAATGGCTCGGTTCATCTCGGAGTCATCGACGATAAGCACCGAAGGCTTTTCGCTTTGGAAGGCCTCGATGGAATCGGCATCGGTCACGACCGTACCGGCTTTTGCCTTAGCGCGGCTCAATAACTGGACAGCGCGGCCAACGCCCTCATCGACCGTCTCGCCATGAATGCGAACGCCACCAACACATGCCGTCAAGCTCACGTACTCATGGCCCGGAATAATCGTGGCATGAACGGCATCGGATACCTGACGCAGACGACGGGCAAAGTCATCGGAGGGAATATTGGGCATGACAGCTACAAACTTGTCGCAGCCATAGCGCACAAGTTCGTCAGTCGAACGAATACCGCTGCGTATGGCTGTTGCCACAGCACCGAGCGCAAGGTCGCCGGCATGACGGCCACACGTATCGTTGAAGACCCTAAAATCATCAAGGTCGATCACCGCAACGCCGGCATTCATGCGGGCGCTACGGAGCTTTTCCTCGTAATATCGGCGATTGCGCACACCCGTCAGCACGTCGGTGTAGACAAGGTCCTCTTCTGCAGCCTCTTGCCCATCGATCGGACGCACCATCAGCAGGACGTGAGGCTCGCCCTCGACCTTCAGAGGGCGCAGGCGAGCGCGGTACTCGGTACCATCATTGAGCAGCTGCTCCGATACATCATCGGAACCTGTCAAGGCCTCAAGACTCGACTGACGCAGACAAGGGCAGCGATCGCCGGCGAGCAAGCAGTTAGGCTCGTTCTTAATCTGGTCGGCCGACAGCAAACGCACCACGGGGTAGGTCTGCGCGACGCGGGCGACCTCGGCGGCAGCCTCCTCGTCGGTTAGATTGACCTCGTGATTATTGAGCATATGGGGCCCTTTCTATCGTTACACACGGCAACGGTGCATATCAATTGGTACAAGGGTAACATCTAACAGCTGAAGGCAAACGCGCGATTATCGTTGCATTTTTATGACCTGGCAAACGGCGGTAATGGAGCCGCAGGCGCGCGGTTATGGGCGCATTCGTTAACAATGACGAAACGCTAACAGCCCTTCTCCCCGCAGGTCATCGAGCGTGCTAACGCTCCAAGACATCGCGAACGGCGTTTGCCGCCGTAACGGGGCGATCGCGCAAACCGTTATGCGCGCCCGGGATCGTCACAAGGGGGCAATCGAGATATTCGGCAGCCGCTCGCGTACCAGCCTCGCGGGGCGTATCGACCGAAAGCTCGCCCAAAAACACGGCCGACACCGCCTTTGACGCGCGGGCGCGCTCCCAGTCGGGAGCATATGTCATATTTGTTCCATATTCGTTCGCCATAAAGCAACGACCATTGCGCAGGGCATGTTTGACTTCCGCTTCGGTCGTCCCAGGAGCCTCGGGGTCCAAGTCGCCGAGGGCTCCCAAGAAAAGCCGGAGCGCCCTTGAAACCTTTCCAGCCGCAATCATATCGAGCAAAACCGGAGCTGCGCCCATACCGACGCCTTCGGCCGACACAGCCGGCTCATGCAGAATCGCACGGGCGACGAGATGGGGTTCGGTGCGAAGAAGCTCCAGCGCCACCAACGTACCGGCGCTATGCGCAAGCACATTTGCCGGAGCGCCAACGTGTTCGATCACGGCTTGCAGATCGGCGGCCTGAGCGGCAAGATCATAGCTGCCGTCTGCCGCATCGCTGCTGCCACCGCAGCCGCGGCGGTCGTAGGCAATTACGCGGTAGTTGCGGCTGAGCTCACAAGCGATACCGTCGAAAAATGTGCCGTCGACACAAGCGCCGTGCACGCACACCAAGGCAGGAGCATCAGGCGACACATCTGGGCCGGCATATTCGCGACAGGCAATCGTGGTGCCCGCATTCTCGACCGTAAAATCCATGTTGTGCCCCATCGTCTTGTGTTTTGTTAACAGATTAACTGTACCCGACCCGATACCTTTCATGACGCGGCATCGAAGGCAGAGTTAAAAAACGAAACCTGCAAAGCACAAGCCCGGACCATACGTTGGAGCCGATGCTATGCTTAGGCACAATTGTCTTGAGGAGCATATGCCTATGTCTACGTTTTTGAATGCCAGCCCCATCTTTGGGCCCGTTCGCAGCCGTCGCCTTGGTCTCTCGCTCGGCGTCAACATGATGCCGGCCAGCGGCAAAATCTGCACGTTCGACTGCATTTACTGCGAAAACGGCCTCAACGCCGAGCGCCCCTGCCATGAGCCGCACAACACAGCTGCCGTGGTACTCGACGCGCTCGAGGCAAAGCTGCGCGAGATGGCAGCCGAGGGCGAGCTCCCCGATGTGATCACCTTCGCAGGCAACGGCGAGCCCACCGTCGCACCGGAGTTTCCTCAGGCCATCGCCGGCGCCGTCGCGCTGCGCGACGAGCTTGCCCCAAACTCCAAGATCGCCGTGCTCTCCAACGGTACGCGCGCCGACCGCCCCGAGGTGCACGACGCGCTCATGATGGTCGACGACAACATCCTCAAGCTCGATACCGTCGACCCGGCGTTTATCCAGCTGCTCGACCAGCCCGTTGGCCCCTACGACGTCGAGCACCAGATTGAGACGTTCGCAAGCTTTGACGGTCACGTTATTATCCAGACGATCTTTTTGACCGGTGAGTATCTGGGCAAGCCCATCGACAACACCGGCGAGGAGTACGTTGCCCCCTGGCTCGCGGCGCTTGAGCGCATTCGCCCACAAGAAGCAACCATCTACACGGTAGCGCGCGAGACACCGGTCGCCGGCCTTGCCAAGGCAGCACCCGAGGTGCTCGACGCCATTGCCGCGCGCGTGCGCGCCCTCGGCATCCCCTGCCAGGTGAGCTACTAGCGCGCAGCTGCCCTGTGAGTGGGCTATACTAGCTGCGAATGAAAGGAAGTTAGCCATGTTTGACAATGGACCCGTGCCCGGCCGCAACGACGCCTGCTGGTGCGGCAGCGGCAAAAAATATAAGAAATGCCATAGCGCCTTTGATGAGCGCCTCGAGCGCCTGTGGGAAGAGGGCTGGGAGGTTCTGCCCCGCACGCTCTACAAGACGCCCGCCGATATCGAGGGCATCAAGCGCTCGGCCGCCATCAACGTAGGCGTGCTCGATTACGTAGGCGAGCATATCGCCGCAGGCATGACCACCAACCAGATCGACCAGATGATCTACGACTACACCGTCGAGCACGGTGGCACGCCGGCCGACCTCAACTATGAGGGCTACCCCAAGAGCGTTTGCACCTCGATCAACGACGTGGTCTGTCACGGTATCCCCTGCGATACGGACGTGCTGCACGAGGGCGACATCATCAACGTCGACTGCTCCACGATTCTTGACGGCTACTTTAGTGATTCGAGCCGCATGTTCTGCATCGGCGAGGTCTCTGCCGAGCGCCAGCGCCTGGTCGAGGTCACCCGTGCCAGCGTGGAGGCGGGTCTGGCGGCCGTCAAGCCATGGCTGCCGCTGTCCGTGATGGCCGAGGCCGTGCAAAAGACCGTCGAGGACGCCGGCTTTAGCGTGGTGCGCGAGTACGGCGGGCACGGCATCGGCAAGGAGTTCCACGAGGACCCGTTTGTGGGCTTTACCACCGAAGCGCCCGACGTGGACACCATCATGGCCCCGGGCATGGTCTTTACCATCGAGCCCATGGTCAATGCCGGAGCGCCCGACATCAAGATCAGCAAGGGTGACGGCTGGTGCGTGCGCACCAAGGACGGCAGCGATTCGGCCCAGTGCGAGGTACAGCTCGTGGTGACCGAGGACGGCTACGAGCTGCTGAGCTGGTAGCTGTAGATGCGCCGGATGCTGACGGGTACGCTCGTCTTGCATCCGGCGTTTTTATTTGAACGTTTTGCCTGATAAAACCTGCCAAAATAAACCTGTCCCTTTTTGGCAGGTCGAGCGGAAAGGAC
>CAJMOL010000068.1 GCA_905215095.1 uncultured bacterium
CGCGGGGTCGGCGTTCACGTCGGCAGCGTTGACCACGCGCACGTCCGCCTCCTCCGCCGCGCGGATACCGGCAATACTCGGCATACGCAACTGGCCAATCTCCTTGGCAGTCGTCATCGCGCACGGCATCTCAAGGTACACCGTCTCCTCGCCGGCATCGCAGCCGTGAACAAGCGCCAGTGAACCACAGGTCGTAAAGCCCGCGCTCTGCACGCAGCTCACATCGGTCACGCAGGGAATATCAAAGGCACCGGCAAGCTCGGGACCAATCTGGGCCGTATCGCCATCCACCGCCATCTTGCCGCAGATGAGCAGGTCGAAGTCCTCGTCGAGCGCCTCGATGCCGCACTTGAGGGCATAGGTGGTTGCCAGGGTATCGGCACCTGCAAAGGCGCGATCGGTCAGCAGCAGCGCGTCGTCGGCGCCTCGAGCGATGCAGTCGCGCAGCAGCGACTCGGTCGCGGGGATGCCCATCGACACCACCGTCACGCGCACATCCATGCCAAAGCCGATAAAGTCGTCCTTCAGCGCCAGCGCGCATTCTAAAGCGCGCGCGTCAAAGGGATTAATGACCGCCTGCTTGCCATCGCGCACGATGGTATTGGTCTTGGGGTCCATCTTGACCTCGGTGCTTCCCGGCACGGCCTTGACGCACACCACCATATGGAAATCGCTCATCTTCACGCGCCCCCTTTCTGGACGAGCTCATCCAAGAGCTTCTCCGAAAACAGGTTACCGCGACCCAGCTGCCCGGCAGGATCGAGCTGGAGCTTGAGCCGCGCCGACTCGACCATGGCCTCGTGACCGTACATCGTCTCCAAGAAGCCCGCCTTGATCTTGCCGACACCGTGTTCGGCGGAGACGGCGCCGCCCATGACCGTGACCTCGGAAGCCCACCGGGCAAAGAGTTCTCCGCCGCGGCGGTAATCCTGCGCATCGCGCGGCAGAATGTTCACATGCAGATGGTTGTTACCGATGTGCCCCCAGGCGGCAGATTCAAGCCCACTTTCGGCCAACGTGCGGCGATAAAGGGCGATGACATCGGCCAAGCGTGCATTGGGCACCGACATGTCCGAGCCCAGTTTGGTGATGGCGGGATCCGTGCGGCGGCGCTCGTCGATGAGCATGTTGACGCTCTCGGGCACCGCATGGCGGAAGAATCGCTGACACTCGCGATCGACCTCGGTGCGCGCAACCCAGGTCGCGTCGTCGCGGCCACCCGCAAGCTCCAGTACCCACCCCAAGTGATACAGCTCCTCAGTCGCCTGAACTTCGTCGTCGCAGTCGAGCTCCACGTAGACGCAGACCTTGGCGTCTTTGTCGAGCGCCGGCAGCGAAGCGAACGCGGTCGACTGCTCACGCTGACGACGCAGGATATCCAGGGCGCCTGCATCGAAATATTCGATGGCAGCCGCGTGGGACAGGACGGGACGCACAAAATCGGTGAAGGACACGGCCTTGTCTTCGCTGTCAAAGAAACAGCTCACGCCCCAAACGACCGCAGGCGCCGCCTGCAGGGCAATCTCGAGCTCGGTGATGACGCCGAGTGTGCCACACGCACCGATAAACAGATCGATGGCATCCATATCGTCAGCGACGAAATAGCCCGAAGCATTTTTGGTCTTGGGCATGGTGTAGTCGGGAAGGTCGAGCTCGAGCGTGCGGCCCTGCACCGTGACGAGCGAAAGGCGACGACCCTGTGCAAAAACCTCGCCGCGGTGAAGCTCGAGCAGGTCGCCATCGGCCAGCACGACATGAAGGCCCGTGACGTGAGGGCGCATGGGGCCGTAAGCGTAGCTACGGGCGCCGGAAGCGTTGCATGCCGCCATGCCGCCCAGACAGGCAGATGCCTCGGTGGGATCGGTAGGAAAGAATTGCTCGGGGGCTTCCTGGAACTCCTCGTAGGCCTCAAGCGATGTCTGGTCCCAGCCGGCAGTCGGCAGCACTTTCTTGCCCAGTTGCTTGCGCAGCTCAGACAACACGACGCCGGGCGCCACACGCAAAAGAAAGCGGCCCTGCTCATCGCGGCGAATGCCTAGGTAGCGATTCATACGGGAAGTATTGAGGATATGCCCGCCGTGGGGCACGGCACCGGCGGCAAGGCCGGTTCGGGCGCCCTGAACCGTTACCGGGACACGCTCGGCATGGAGCTTTTTCAAAATGGCGCGGACCTCTTCCTCCGTTGTCGGAAACGAGATGCTCGAGGCCTCGCCCGATGTGCGAGACTCATCGCGGCCATACTCTTCGAACTCGTCGGTGAAGGGTTTGATGCTTGCAGACACGCGAACTCCCCCTTTAGCTAACTACAGTGTTTGCAGGGAGATGTTACCGCATCGTTTCGTCGACGTGTTCGAGACCGTCTCCATAATTGGCGATTTTTACGTTCGTGCAATTCGGCGAGCGGCTTGATTTCCTCGGCAGACGATGCTTTTGACACATATGGCCCCGCCGTCGCCGACCGCGTGATTGTCGCTCGAAAAAAGTTGGAGTATTTTTTGCCGCCTTTTACCTGCGGAGACGCCAATCCGTCAAGCATTTGGTTAGAAATTGGTCAAGTAGCGGCTGATACGGTCGGCGTCGACAGCCAAAACCGATAGAAGTTTTGGCCCCAGAAGCAGGGAGGTTCCCATGGCATATTACTGGCCCCAGTACGGCGTCGCCATCGAGGTCGACGACGATCCCTATCTCCTGCCTTTCGACGAAGAGGCGTTCCCCGATACGGCGGTCTACCACGTCACCACCGATGTTATCTGCGACCCCGAGTCGTTCTCGGCGCTCGCCCACCACATCGCGCGTATCCACAACATCGAGCTCCCTCACGACTTCGACGAGCTCATCTACTCGCGCCGCCTGATGCTTCACATGCTCTTTGGAGCGGACCCGTCCACGTTCGCACGCGTCTACACCACCAAGGACGCCGCATGAGTGCAAAGAAGCCGCCCCGCCTTGCAGGACTGGGGCGTCGCAAGAAGCTCGTCGTTGTCTGCCTGGCTATCGTCTGCGCCCTCATCGCCGTAGGGCTATACGCCTGGCAGTCGCAGCCCGTGCCCGAAGCAGGCGCCTCAGTCACGACGGCAGAGGGTAAATCGCGCCAAGAAATCCAGAATGAGCTCGACGCCATCGTCCGCGACAACATGATGACGATTTCGGTCGCGCCGGTCGCTCAGCTGCAGGAGGACGGCAAGCTGCGCGTCAACGTGCAAAACGTCCAAGACAACAAGTTTCCCCAGCGCTTCCGCGTGATTCAAAACGACGAGACCATCTATGAGTCCGGTGTGGTCGAAGCCGGCAAGACGGTTGAGACCTGCCCCGCCGGCGATATCCAAGAAGGCGAGGCATATATCGAGATTCAGGCACTCGATGCCAAGACCTACGACACTCACGGCAATCCGACGCGCGTCAAAGTGCGGGTGGCCCAGGCAGAAGGCTAGCGGCCGACGCACTCGCAGGGGCAGCACCCTGTCCCCATTCGTCCAACCATCACGGAAACAGTCCGTGACGAGCAGAAAGGATCGATTATGAACACACCCATGAACCTGAGCGGAGCCAGGGCACTCGCCGTGGGCGCAGGGCTTGCGCTCGCACTTGCGATGGGCGCCGCGCCAACGGCGGCCATGGCAGATGTGCGCGTTGGAACCACCGATGTGACGGTGAAGGCCGACATTAGCAATGTTTCGTTTAAGGCGCCAACGGTCATCCCCTTTGCCGCCAACGCCGACGGAACGCTTGTAGGACCCTCCGACAAGACGATTACCATCGACAACCTCTCGGCATATGGCATCCACGTCACTAACATGAAGGTCACGGCCAAGAACGACTGGACAATCGTTGCAGACGCAAAGACGGGCTCGGCCCAGAACTCCATCGATTTTAAGGTTGGCCCCGATAAGGCAGAAAAGGATGCCAGCTCGGCGACTCAGACTACAGGCCTCGATCTTTCCAAGGACGTAAGCTTCGACATGAAGTACCAGGGCATTGCTGATGGAACGGACAAAATCAAGCTCAATGTGAGCGGCCACGTCGCCCGCGTCACGCGTGACATCTACCACGCCACCGGCACGGGAGATCAAGTGGCAAGCATCACCTGGACGGTCGAGCCCGGTGCGCACGCCACGTCCTAAGGCGCTTGCACTGGCCGCCATCGTCGGCATCTTAGCGTCCGCACCTGCCATGGCCTTTGCTCAACAAGAGCAAGCGCAGGCGGCCACAGAAGTGACCGTCGACCTTTCGGGCCTTAATCGCGGCAGCCGTCACGAGCCGCTCGCTCAGACGAGCGACACCCGGCAACTCATTGCGGTGGGCGCCGCCACGGTGGGAGCAGGACTGACGTGCCTTGGCCTGCACATCAAACGCAACCAATAGCCAAGCACGACCGGAGTACGCGGAATAGATAGGAGAACCATGGCACCCAAAAACCTTTTGCCCGTTGCCGCGCTCTGCAGCGCACTGGCGAGCGGTATGCCTCTCGCCGCTTGGGCGACGCCCGCCACGGCAAACTCCTTACCGCAAGCTCTGAACCCCGTGGCGGATTCGTCGGGTATCGTCGCCTGCCAACGTTTTTCGCTCGCACACGCCACGGTCCGAACCTCGGGATGCCTTCACCGCAATACGGTCGACGCGATAGTCGTGGATATCAAGCGACCGAACAAGGAGAACGGCCCCCAGACAGGTTATGCCATCTGCACATGGAAATCGGCTGCAGTCGACGCCGATGGCGACCCATGCGACCTAGAGCTGCGCATCGATATTGACTCGGTCGATGACTCGGCGAACGGGGCGAAGGTCGCCTTCGACAGCGCGGCCTATGGAGAAGAAGGAGGAGGTGTATGCCTGGGCTGCGTTCCCTCGAATGTCGATGGCACGCAGCCCATCATCTCCTTTACGGCGTCGCTGCGACTGACCAAGGCGGACACCGAAGCCATCGCAACGGGAGATGTGCCTTTGCTGTTCTACGCTGGCGACGCGGACGACCAAGAGGCTCAAAGCAATGGACAGAAGGGTTCGCTTAACCTCACGCGCGGATCAGAACCCGCCCCCATCAATATCGATACCCAGGAGCCGGGCGTGCAGCGCATTCTCGCCGATCCGGCGCTGCTCCAAATGACATGGCACGGAGTGGGGTCCGTCGGGATTGCTGCTCCCATATCGAGCGATAATGACAAATCCCCCAAAGACGAGATCGCAGACGCACCGGCGCATGTTGACGATGCAGACGACGCGCCATCAGAAGACAACGCTACGGCTCCTCTCAAGAAGCCAGGCGGCACCGCCACCGAACTAGGCAATCCCCAACCGAAAGACGGCCTGGACTTTGCCGCTCCCCCAGATGTCGACGAAGGCAACTGTTGCATGATGGTCGCGCTCGACCACACGGAAACCGTCGATGCCGCAAGCATTGAGCCAGTCGCTGCCAATGCGCCCCGCCGCAAAAATATCCTCATCGCATTCCCCAATACCGTCGAGCTCGTCTTTTTGCCTTCGGGTGAAGTCGTCGCGCCTACGGCACTTACAGCAGTGGGAGCAAGGAGCGCATCGAACGATATCCAAGCTATCTCGGCACTTGATGCCACAACGACCGCCAAGCTACACCTTTATTCCGTTGCAGCAGACGGAACGCGAACCGAAGAATTCGACGGAACCAAGCTTTTGGTTCCGCGTCGCATCGGTATCCAAGAAGACTTCCCCTATCAAATGGAACTTGAAGGGTTCGATCGTGCACGAGATGCCGACATCATTGCCGCAGCCATCGCATCCCCGCAGCACCTTATGACGCTGCGCTTCGACTTTAGCCCCGTCCTGTCCTAGACCGCTAACCGCCGCTTGGCTCGGATACTGAGCACTCCCCTCCCCGTTCTGCTACGATTGCCGCGTTGGCATCAATTACAGGAGGGTTCATGCCGGGTTTAGGAACGATCATCAACGTCGCGCTTTTGATCGCGGGCGGTCTGCTGGGCCTCATGGGTGGGCGCTTCATTACGCCCCGCATCCAAGACACGCTCATGAAGGCGTCGGGGTTGTGCGTTCTGTTTATCGGCCTGGGCGGCACCATGCAAAAGATGCTCGTTATCGATGGAGAGACGTTGGCGACCACCGGCACCACCATGCTTATCGTCTCATTTGCCCTCGGTTCGCTCATCGGCGAGGCCATCAACCTGGAGGCCGCCATCGAGAACCTCGGCGAATGGCTCAAGCGCAAAACCGGCAGCGAGGGTGACAACGAGTTCACCAACGCCTTTGTCTCGGCATCGCTCACCGTGTGTATCGGCGCCATGGCCATCGTAGGATCGATTCAGGACGGCCTGCTCGGCGACTGGTCCACGCTCGCCCTCAAGGGAGCGCTGGACTGCATCATCGTCTGCACCATGACGGCCTCGCTTGGCCGCGGCTGCATCTTCTCGGCCCTGCCCGTTGCCGTATTCCAGGGCACGATCACGCTTTTTGCCGGCGCACTCTCCCCCATCATGACCACCGCAGCCCTCGACAGCCTTTCGCTTGTGGGCTCCATGCTCATCTTCTGTGTTGGCGTTAACCTTATTCGACCCCAGACCTTCCGCACGGCCAATATGCTCCCCTCCGTCGTCGTGGCGGTCATCTACGCCCTCTTGTTCTAAATCTATCTACATAGCGGTATCTCGAACACCTGTTTGATGCTGTGCTATGATATGAGGTCACCGAAGCTGCGTTAGGAGAGGAGAAGCGGTGGCCGACCAGGACATCAAGATGCTCATCGAGCGCATTATGGCCGAGGCCCGGACCCATCAGTCCGCCCGTTTCTCACATGAAGTCTACGCAGACGAGCCGATTCTCAAAACCGGTCGTCAGATGCAGAACTTCCTTCCCGACCAGTACCGCAAGATGCGCGAGATATCGCGCTGGCAGGATGACCCCAAAGGCGGTGCGGGACGCTGGCTTTCGGAAGCCGAACTTTTCTACCGCCAAGGCCAGCTGATGGCTGACTTTGAGGACGATTGCCCCTATAACGGTACGTTCAAGTCGTACTTCCCAACCTACAACGCCATGAGCGATCGCCAGCTGCGCGGGTACTTTACCTGGCGCGCACGGGTACGCCGCGGAACCGTCGAGGAAACGTCTACGTCCTTTGCCTTTCTGTATCTCTATGAGCTGATTTGCGGCATTGGCGTAGATAATCCGCTCGATGGTTTTAACAAGATCAAGGCTTTTTGGGATGTCTATCGCGCCTTCGAGCCCGGCATCGACCGGTTTGCGCGCGTGTGGCTGCAGGATTACGCCGTGTTCCACGGGCTCGACCCCAAGTTGCTTCGTGACTCTAAAACCGTCATGTTCGATAACGCCCTTATCGAGCTGCGGCGCGCGGCACGAGACCTTGTACCGGCACCGGCACCGTCCGGCCAGACCCCTAAGCGTCGCAAAACCTCCGAGCCCACGCTCCCCCTTCCGCCCGATGAGGTGCGCGAGGAGCGACTCATGGCCGCCATCAACGCCCTCTCCACGTACAACCTAAGTAACTCGCGGCTCGACCGCAGCCACCACCGCGATCTGCGCCACGTGGCATGCGCCGTGTATGTCCGTATGGCGCGCTACTATGACACGC
>CAJMOL010000069.1 GCA_905215095.1 uncultured bacterium
GGAAGACGCCGGCTGCCACGAGGACGGTGCCGCCGATGGCGAACGTCTCGCCGATGAGTCCCGCGCGGTCGCCGGTCTGGGCGAGGCTGCCGGGCTGGGCGGTATCCGTGCCGGCGAGGTGCTTCGGGGTGTATGCCGCCTGCTGCTTTGCCGCCTCCTCTGCCTTCTGTCGTGCGATCTCATCGGAAAGCTTCTGCTCCGCCGCGATGCGGTCGGACTTCGCCTGCTCGTAGGCGGCGAGTGCCACATCATAGCCGGACTGGAGCTCGTCCACCGCGGCCTGCTTCTCGTCCAGGATTGCCTTTGCGGGCGCGACCTTGGCACGTGCCTCGACTGCTGCTGCGAAAAGCGCGTTGAGGGCGTCATCCGCGTTCACATCATGGCCGGAAGCGATCGCCGCGCCGGCATCGATGGAGTTCAGCTTCGACAGCTTGGCGTCTGCCAGCGCCTTCGCCTGTTCGGCGGCGGAGACCAGGGACTCGGCGACGATGGTATCCGCCTTCGCGGCATCGAGGGCGGCCTTGGTGTCATTGACGGCCTTTACTGCATCCTGCTCGCGCTGCTGTGCCTCTGCGAGCTTCGCGGCAAGGCCGGTGAGGATGTCGAGGTTCGACTGTGCGTCCTCGAGATCGGTCTGGGAGCCGGTAAGCCTGCCGGCGGCAACGCCGGTGTCGGCCTTTGCGGCATCGACGGCACGCTGGGCATCCGCGAGGGCGCGTGCGGTGGTATCCGCCTTTTGCTCGGCGGCGGCGAGGACGGTCGCCTTCTCGACCTGATCGGCTGCCGCCGCGTCATGGACGCTCTTTGCTGTATCGAGCGCCTTCTTGGCGTCGGCGACGTCCTGGAAGAACTTCGCGAGATCGGCGTTCGCATCGGCAACGCTCTGCTGCTTGGCAGAGGTGTCGGCCTTTGCGGCATCCAACTTAGATTGTACGGTCGTTACGGCTGCGTTGGCAGCATCAAAAACAACCTGCTTCTGCTGGACGGTCGACTTTGCCGTATCGACTGCCGCGTTGGCGGCATCGAGGTCCGATTTCGCCGCATTAAGCTCGGTCTGGGCATCCGTGACGCCCTGCTGCTTGGATGCGAGATCAGCCTTTGCGGCATCGACGGCACGCTGGGCATCGGCAACACCCTGCTTTGCGGCATCGACATCTGCCTGTGCGGAATCCGCTGCGTCCTGCTTCTGCTGGACGGTTTCAGCGGCGTCGGTGGCTGTCTGCTGCTTGGATGCGAGATCGGCCTTGGCTGCGTCGAGTGCGCTCTTGGCGTTCTTGAGACCGTTGATATAGGAGGTCAGCTTCTGCTCGTACTCGTCGACGGAGATGGCTCCGGTATTCCAGCCCGAACCGGCCCAACCGCCGTATTGCAGCGTGAGCGAGAACGTCAAACGGGTGTCATCGTTCAGACCGCATCCCATGACAGCATAGTCAGGGTTGATGATGTTCATGTAATGACCGATACGGTAGTAATCGAACTTGTCCTGGTTGGCGTACCAGAAGTCGTAGGCGTCCTTTCCGGAAAGATTCGTCGCACCAAGGGATGCTGCAGTCTTGTCAAACAGATCCTTTTCCTGATAGATCCAGGCCTTGCAGGGGTCGCGATAGCTCCAGGCAAGGTTTTCACCGACATCGAACTGCTGGGCATGCTCTACATTTTTCGTCGAATAGTTTGCATCTGCAATCGCTGCCGCAATGAGCTTATAGCTTACCTCAAGCTCGGAAAGGCCGACGGACTTACGGTAGGCGTTCACGTTCTTCATGACCGTGATGGACGAAAGCATGTTTTCAAGGCCCGTTGCGTCGAGACTGTTTCCGATCTCGGTGTAGTCTTTGTACGTGCAGTTCTGGATGATCTCGATGGCTGAATCGGCACCCATGGCACGGAAGAAGCCGATGGCTCCCTGCTTGAGCTGCGCGTCGGCGGAATCGAGTTTCGCCTGTGCCTCGTCGACCTTCTGCTGCGCGGCGGTCACGGCGGTGTCTGCGGTATCCTTTGCGGCCTTGGCGTTCGCGAGCTCTACATCGGCGGCTGCCTTGGCGGACTCAGCGTCCTTGACAGCCTGCTTCGCGGCGTCCAGCTTGGCGACGGCGTCGGCATTCGCCTGCTTGGCCGCATCGAGGTCGGCGTTCGCGGCATCGAGAGCGGACTGGGCGGCGTTCACACCGGATTCGGCATCGGCCGCGGCCTGCTGTTTTACGGAGAGAGCCGTCTGGGCATCATTCAGGTCGGCTTGTGCCGTTGCCGCAGCGGACTGTGCCTGCTCGAGCTCGGACTCGCACTGGGACTGCACCGCTCGTGCGGCAGCGAGGGCTGCCTCTGCGTCCGCGACCTTCTGTTTTGCCGCATCGTACTCCGGACCGCTGGCGCCTGCCTCCGCTGCGGCGAGGTCTGCTTTCGCCTTCTCGTAGGCGGCGCTGGCGGCTGCGGCCTTCGCATCCGCCGCGTCCTTGTTCTGCTGGGCTGCGGCGAGGACGGCATCGGCGGAATCCTTTGCAGACTGGGCCGCAACCAGCTTGGACTGGGCATCGGCAAGCGTCGCGTTGGCGTTGGCGAGATTGGCCTGTGCCCTGCTCACGGCATCCGTGGCGTCGCGCACGGCCTGCTCGGCGGCACGGATAGCCTCCGGGGTGGCGCCTACGGCATCGGCCTTGGCCTTATCGAGGGCATCCTTGGCATCCTGAGCCACCTTGAGGGCGGACTGGTACGCTTCGTCCTTCTCGGACGCATCCGCCTTGGCGTCTGCGAGACCCGCCTTCGCCTGCTCGAGGTCCTTGCAGGCGGCATCGGCGGCGTCCTTGCCCTCCGCGACCTGACGGGCGTACTCGTCCATTGCCGCTCGGTCGGCTGCCGTGCCGGCGCTGACTGCCGAATCGTAGGATGCCTTGGCCTGGTCGCGGGCGGAAGCCGCCTCGTTGTAGGGACCGGCGGCCTCATCGTAGGATGCCTTGGCGGCGTCCTCCTTCGCCTTCGCCTCGTCGACTGCCTTCTGCAGGTCCGCGATGGTCTGTGCGGCGGATTTCGCGCCGGTACCGGATGCCGCGCCGGCGTGGGCGGCAATCGGCGACATCACGGCGGGGTGCTGCGTGCCCCCGTCACCGGTCTGGGCGAATGCCGTGAACGGTGAGATGAGGCTCGATCCGGTCATGGCGGCCATGGTCGCCGCGGTGACAGTCAGACGCGCGATCCCCTTCGGGGCGTGAATCTTTTTGCTTGGCAGTGCAGCGAAGTGATCGCCACCGGCAGCGAAGTGCTTTCCCTGGGTCATTGTGCTGTTCCATTCCTTTTCCGTGCCCTATCCGACTGGGCATCAGAGCGCTTTCCAATAGAGATAATTATGCGCCTTAACTGGGATTGTTGTATATAGTCCGTTGGCTTTTATACAACAATCCATGACTCTTTTTGTCATGGATACGACGCTTCAGAAATCATTCGGCATGAGATGCAAAGAGCTCCGCGCTGGACTCGGGTGCAGTCAGGAGCAGTTCGCCAATATTGATTGAAATGGATCGTTCCTACTACGCGAGCATTGAAGTAGGTCGGCGTAATGTCAGCCTTTCAAATCTCAAGAAGATTGCCGACGGATTTCAAATCAGCATTGCTGAACTCATGAGAGGCGTCAGCTAAATTTATCCGTCTCATAGTTCACAGTGGGTCTCGTTGATTAGCGCCTTAAGAAAAATGGAAATCGTCCCAACGAGCTATCGTCAATCGTCCCAATAAATTACCGTCAATCGTCCCAATAAGTAATCGTTATTTGTCCCAACGACGCAGATAGACGCTATAATTTCAAATGAATGATTGGAAGGAAAGCCGATGGATAGGTATATAGGACGTTGTGTTGACTGCTTGGTCGAGCGCGACCTTGGCATTTTTGGTGCAGTGCTCATTCAGGGGCCGAAATGGTGTGGAAAGACAACGACAGCTCAGAGATTTGCCGAGTCATCGTTATCTCTCTCCGACCCATCTGGCGGTTTTGCGGCCCTCCAACTCGCTCGTCTCGATCCGGCCCAAGCAATTGTCGGACCGACCCCGAGGCTTGTCGACGAATGGCAGGAAGAACCGAAGCTATGGGATGCCGTGCGATTCGAATGCGATGTCAGGGGAGGGGAGCCAGGACAGTTCATTCTCACCGGATCTGCGACGCCGCGAGCCGAGAACCAGCCGATGCACAGCGGTGTGGGTCGAATCGCCCGTTTGCGGATGGATACCATGACGCTTTTCGAGCTCGGTATTTCGTCGGGAGCGGTCTCGCTTGGTGCGCTGCTCGATGGCGATTCCGTTGCGGCGTCACTCGGATCCATCGCCGGTATCGCCGGTATCGCGGATTTGCTCTGCCGCGGCGGTTGGCCCCAAGCGGTCGGTAAGACAACTGCCGACGCAATGCGGATAGCCGCCGCCTATATTGACGGTGTTTGCGAGTCTGACGTTTCGAGGGCGGATGGAGTGAAACGTGACCCGGTTAAGGTAAGGGCCTTGCTCTCGTCGCTTGCACGCAATGAATCAACTCTTGCCGGCATGAGGTCCATCGAAAGGGATTTGGGTGTTGACGTCTCAAAGAATACGATTACCGGCTACATGGACGCGCTGCGCCGTATCAATATCGTCGACGATGTCCCCGCGTGGCATCCGGCTCTCAGGTCGCCGGTGAAGTTGCGGCAGGGCGCGAAGCGGCACCTTGCGGACTCATCGCTCGCCGTCGCCCTCATCGGTGCGGATCCGGAGTCGTTGTCATCCGATCCGAAGACCCTTGGCTTGCTCTTCGAATCCCTTGTGCTGCACGATCTCAAGGTTTACGCGGCGGCCAGCGATGCGACCGTATCTCACTACCACGACGCTGACGACCTAGAGGTCGACGCGATTGTCCATCGTCGTGACGGCTCGTGGGTTGCCGTTGAGGTTAAGCTCGGGAGCCCCCAAGTCCCAGAGGCAGTGGAAAATCTGCTTCGACTTGAGCGAAAGCTGGTCGATCGCGGGGAGAGGCCGCCTGCGGCGAAACTCATCGTCATCGGGTTTGGTATGCCGGCTCACGTAACTAGCGAAGGCATCGTTGTTGCTCCGGTCGATACGCTCGGAATCTAAATTATTGTTATTTGCATTTCCAGAAATCCTCTATCTAGACGCCTCCTAGAGGATTTCTGGAAACAACCGGTATTTTGATCTGGGCTACGAAAGGTTACGGGTCCAGATTCCGTGCTGCGTGGAGCCGGTGATCTTGTATCCGTGGCGGTCGATTCACGCCGCAAGCCTGTCCCAGTCGATGCGTTTCCAGTTGCCGCACGGCGCGTGGTTCACGATGAGCCCGCCGGCGACCATGAGCGCGTGGTTGCGTGCCTTGCGCACCTCGCGCGCGAGCGCCCTCTTCTTGTCCGAAATCTGGACCTCTGCCTGCTTCTTCTTGCATTGAAGCCTGAACCAGGTTCAGCTGGCATGGTTAAAAACGGGGGCGACGCTTTTGCGTCGCCCCTCGTCCCAGCCGGTTGCTTTAGTTGTACACACGGTAGTTACACTTGAACTGGGTTATGTGTCCATAGTGGGAGCCGTACCAACCCGATGTATAGCTGATTGCATTTGCGCCTAGATATTCGTATCTCTTGTTGTAGCGAAGCTCACGGTAGGTCGTGTCGTACTCTGCTACGTAAAACGCGTCTCCAGAGAAGGCTTTGTACCGGTCCTTAACCGTCGAAGCCATGTACGCGGGTTCGACATCGCCTTTCTCCCCGTTGAGCGCATAGACGGGTGCCGCGATTCCGCATAAAGCCGTTGCCACAAGGATGGCGTAGACAGCCATGCGCGACGCATTGGGCTTCAGCTGTTCAAATAGTTTCATGTCATTCACCTCCTTCGTATGTATCGAGGTATTCCTGCTTGAGCGTCTGCGAGGACGACTTGATCTTTTCCACGAGCGTGCCGGCCTCGATGAAGTAGAACGAGTTGGTGAGGTCTGCCAGGTCGTCGAGTAGATGGCTTGAAATGAGCACGCTGCGTCCCCGCGCCACCTCGCTGCGCATCGCGTCGCAGGAGGTTTTCCGTTTTCCCGGATCGAGGCCGTTCAGCGGTTCATCGAGGATGAGGTACGGGCAATCGGTCGCTATCGCCATGGCAAGCTTTACCTGCTGCTTCATTCCTGTCGAGAGTTTACGGGTCGGCTTGTCGAGATATGGGGAGATTCCGAGGGAGTTGCAGAGCGAGTCGATGTCGGCGGCTGATTTCCACGCCTCCCTAACGAAAGAGAGGTGCTCGAGGGCCGATAGCGTGGGGTAGAGATCCGCGCTGCCCGAAGAGCTCAGATAGACGAGTTCTGCGAATTCGGCTGATCGGCGTTGGCAGATTCCGTCTGCCACCAGGCTTCCCGAGCGGATGCGGGTGGGAAATTGGCCCGATAGCGCTTCAAGAAGGGTGGTTTTCCCCGAGCCGTTGGGAGCGACGAGGCCCGCCGCCGTCCCCGGGCCCAGGAAAAGCGATCCGATTGAAAGTACCGTCGTGCTCCCGTATCCCACGCTCGCGTCTAGAAGCTCGAGCCCATGGTGCTTTTTAGCGGGTCCAGCCTGTTTGGGCGAACGTGCCGCAACGGCGCCGACCGCAAAAAGGACCGCGACGTATATCAGTGCCACGGCAAGCATCGATGCGCTGCCTGAACCGGAGCCAATGAATTCCGTCGGGAAGCATCCCACGTAGCCCGTTGCCTCGATAGGCGAGAACACGGCCAGCGGCAGGAGCCCGAGCACGGCATTATGCCCTAGTGCCGAATCGGACAGTAACGGGAATGCCGGGGCCGCGACAAGCAGCGCGGAGGCAAGGGGGCCCGCGAAGACGCGCCTCGTTGCGGTCGATAGGACGACGGAGCAAACGGATATCAAGGTTCCGCCCGCAAGCAGCGCGAGAAGCAGGGTCGTGAAGACGTCTCCCGCGGTCGTGGTGGCAAGCACGCCGTCATGGAAGAAGGCGATCGGGTACCCAATTTGCCCGAAGCCGTTTAGGACCAAGGCGTAAATGCCCCCGGGTGCGAGGCCGGCGAGGAGCATCGCGGTCCCCGCGGCGATTATCGAAAACACGATCTGGATAAGGCGCCGGAATTTGGGCACGGGCGCCTTCGCCGCCAGGGTCCCGGGCCTTGTGGCGCCGAGCACGAGTATCGACGAGAGAAGGAAGGGGATGAAGGGAAGGAAAGACGGCGCCTGGGCAATGGCGTAAGGCAGGAAGGAAAGGAATGGCAGGTCGTTTGCGGAGGCCGGGATATCCGTGATGCCGCAGCTGCTCAGGGCACGGCAATATGCGAGCGCTGCGTCATTGGTCTCTTGGTCTCCCACGATGGACCCGGATTGGAAGCCTTCGTCCATGAGCGCGTAGTAGCTCTCGGCAGAATCGAGAAAGGCGGCGTCGGTTTGAGCGGCGAGGGCGGCGTTCGCGTATCTTGCAAGCTCCGCGTCAGCTTGCTGCTCTGGCGATAGGTCTGTGCCGTTGGCTTGGGGTGCGCGCGTATTGAATGCGTCGACAAAGCCCTGCATGCCCTGCTTCATAAAGAAGGGCCCGTAGATGGGTGAATTGAACGCAATGGGGA
>CAJMOL010000070.1 GCA_905215095.1 uncultured bacterium
TTGCCAATGATATCGAGCATGCCCGTGAACTGGCTGAACAGCAGAATGTGGTGCCCGCCGTCGAGCGCACCGTGCACGAGCTCCATGCAAGCGTCGAGCTTGGCGCTCCCTGCCTTGTAGTCCTCGTAGTGTAGATGCGGGTCGCAGCAGATCTGGCGCAGCTTGGTGAGCTCGGCGAGCACCTTGAGCTTGTCTTTCTTAAACTCGGATGCCTCGCGATGCTGCACCTGCTGGGCGATACGGTCTTGGTTGGCCAGGTAGAGCTTGCGCTGCTCGCCGGTGAGCTGTGCCATGACGGTGTCTTCGATCTTCTCGGGCAGGTCGGCCACCACGTCTTCCTTAACGCGGCGCAGCACAAACGGCGACACGAGCGCTTGCAAGCGAGCGGCGCTGTCACCCTCGGCGTGCTCGACCGGGCTTTCGAAGCGCTTGGCAAACGACTCGCGCGTGCCGAGCAGGCCCGGCATTAAAAAGTCGAAGATGCTCCAGAGCTCGGATAGGCGGTTTTCGATGGGCGTGCCCGTCAGGGCAAAGCGCACACCGGCCGGCAGGCGCTTGGCGGCGCGCGCTACCCGCGTGAGCGGGTTTTTAATGTACTGGGCCTCGTCGAGCACAACGCGGGCAAAGTCCTGCTCATCATACTCGTCGATATCGCGCCGCATAAGGTCATACGACGTCACGACCACGTTATGCTCGTCGGCGCCTGCTATCTGCACGCGGCGTTGAGCCTTGGCGCCCACGATGGCGCACACATCCAGCGAGGGCGCAAAGCGCTCCAGCTCGGCAGTCCAGTTGTACACGAGTGAGGCCGGGCATACCACGAGCGTGGGCTTAATGTCCCCCGCCTCCACGCGCACCAGGATATGCGCGATCATCTGGAGCGTTTTGCCCAGGCCCATATCGTCGGCCAAGATCCCGCCGAGGCCCAGGTGCTCGAGCGAGCCGAGCCACTGGTAGCCGTCGACCTGATAGCCGCGCAGTGTGGCCTTGAGCGAGACCGGCACCGTAAAGTCCATCTTGCCGAGCGTGTCCAGGCGCTCGACGGTACGGCGGAACGCAGCGTCGCGATCGGCTTCGAGCTCGGGCGTGCGCGCAAGCATGCTGCCGACAAACAGGGTACTCGACGCGGGAAGCGACACGCCGTCGAGCAGGTCGACAGCATCGACCCCCAGGTCCTCGGCAAGGCCAAACGCGGCACGGGCACCCTCGTCCAGGCGCACGATGTCGCCGGACGTCAGGCGCGCAAACGTCTGATGGCGCTTGTATGAGTCCAGATAGATGGCAAGATCTGCCGCTGAAAGACCGCTCGCGCCCAGTTCGACATCGAGCAGGTTGCTCTTGACGGTCGCGCGCACCGAAAGCTTGGGCGCAGGGCGGACCGAGATCTGGCGTAGGCGGTCGCTGAGCATGACCTCGCCCAGCTCGGACAGGGCAGACAGGCCCTCGGTCAGCAAGCAGAACAGGCTCTCGTCGTCGCGCTCCTCAAACGCCAGGCCGCCCTCGTAAAAGTCGAAATACAGGGCCGCCGTGTCCATAACGCGAAACTCTGCTATCTCGTCGCGCGGCGGCACGCCCGGGCGCTGTTCTTCGAAGGGGCTGCCCGGGGCACCCAGGCTAAAGAGATCTGCCGACCAGTCGCCGTAGGAAACCGTAATCTTGCAGGTCACGAGCCCGTCGTCGACACCGATTGCCATGGCAAAGCTCGGCTCGGGCGCCACGGTGTCGAGCACGGCGGGAGCGGTGAGGTCAGTGTATTCGCGCAGCACGGGCAGCGCCATGCGGCAGAATTCGCCCACCTGTTCGGCGGCGATATGGACCGGCGTGCGACAGGGCAGCAGACGCGACAGAAACGGTGCGGCATGCTGGGCAAACGCCGCATCGGCGCGGCGCGCGCGGTGCGTGTCGACCAGATAGGCAACGTCGCCCGAAGCAAAGCAGTATGCATCGGCCGGCAGGCGTAGATCGTAGCTGCCGCCAGCCGCCGGCGCGATTTTGGCGGCAAGGAGCGGTGGGCGCTTAGACAGAGCCTCGTCCTCCCCTTCCGGAGGCATCTCAACCGCCACGTCATAGGTGCGATGCGTCGTCGTCCCCCGCGACCAGGCGGGCTCAAAGGAGATGGTATGGCCACGCAGCAGGTCCAGCACATATACGATGCTATGCTCGGACAGCGGCAACTGACGCTCGGCGGCAAAACCGCTGCGGGCAAAGTCGTACGACGCCGAACGCGAGCTTGTGATGTCATCGAGATAGGCAACTGT
Source organism: uncultured bacterium (assembly GCA_905215095.1). Classification (GTDB taxonomy): domain Bacteria; phylum Actinomycetota; class Coriobacteriia; order Coriobacteriales; family Coriobacteriaceae; genus Collinsella. Next base: position 2,259 of record CAJMOL010000070.1, read on the forward strand.
CGTCACAACAAGGTTGAGCAGCTTTGTCGACACGTCCTCGAAGGCTTCGGGCGTATGGACAAACGTGAGCTTCTTGCCGTACGAGAACGTGCCGCCGCGCACGTAGGCGGCGGCCATGCCGTCGATGTCCTTGACCACGTAGGACACCGAGCCGCATCGGATGCGAAGCTCGAGCGCCCAGCTAAAGCGGTCGGCGAACAGCGGATTGTAGTACGGCACCAGCGAGGGCTCCAACACCGCCTTGGGGGCATCGGGGTCGACAGTGCCGGCGAGCTTGCGGCGCATGCCCGCCAACTCATCCATGCGCGCGTCCGAAAGATCGGAGAGCGCCTTCATGAGGCTCGGGCTCGTGGGAACTGGCGCCGGGAAGGGAAAGTTAGGGTTGACCGCCGGTGCGGCAGACGCAGGACGCGCGGCTTGCTTGGGCGCCGCCGTAAACGTGCGGACCGGCGTGCGCAGCCCCTCAACAGGCTCAATGCCGCTGGCGTCCAGGTACGCTAGCGCCGTGGCGATGGCGTGCTTGCACATGCCGGGGTAGCGATAGGCAGCGGGGCAATCGCAGTCGTAGTCGATCACCTCGTGCTCGTCCATGTCGAGCGCCACGTGCGTCTTGTACAGGTCACCGCGCGAGCCGCGCACTGAGCCCTCAACCGTCACGTTTTTGGAGAAGCGCGAGCCGCTGTCCTCAATCGACAGCACGGCGCCGTTGAGCATGAGCGAACGCCCCTTCATAAAGGTGCCGCTCAGCGCCGCCTCTTTCCGGAGCGCCTGCACAAACGTCCCCTGCGCCATCACTTCCTCCAATCTCGCACCGAGTACCTCTCAGCAACGCCGTCCCTAGATAACCGTCACGCGGCCTTGGTTACCCACAATGGCCTTGGCCTCGGCCAGCAGCGGAATCGAGCGCGCGTTGACCTTGGCAGGCACCTCGGCGCGCAGCACGCGCCCGTCCACCTGCTCGATAAAGATCTCCACGCGGTCGCCGCCCGGGTTAGCGGTGAGCACCGTGGCCAGGCGCGCCATATTGCCCTGGCTAAAGCGGCTGTTGGGCACCATGACCTCAAACACCTTGGGCTTGTTGTTCTCCTCGTTGAGCTCAAGCGGCACGATCTCCTGCGCGATGATCTGGTCGCCGCGGTCCGAGCGCTCGAGCTTGCCCTTAATGCGCACAAACGCGTCGGACAGCTGCACACCGGTCTCGGGATCGACCTCGCCGTACAGATACCCCTCGGCCTCCTTGTAGGTCTTGGGGAACACCACGACGGTGGCCTCGCCTTCCATGTCCTCGAGCTGCACGATGCCCATGGGGTCGCCGTTTTTGGTCACGCGCTTGGACACGCTCGAGACCATGCCGGCCCACCACAGCGCTTTGCCCTCGGGAATCTCCTGGTTGATGGTGCCGCCCGTAGGATTCTGAACTTCGTAGCCGGTGTCGATCTGCGAGAACGAGAAGTCGCGCGCTTTGCTGAGCGCATACTCAAACGGGCGCAGCGGGTGGTCCGAGACATAGATGCCCAGAACCTCCTTCTCCTGGCTCAGCTTAAGGTGGCGGTCCCATTCCTGGCCGTCCGGATCGGGCACGCTGACCTCGAAACCCGAGCCCTCAACATCACCAAACATGTCGAAGAACGAGGTCTGGCCGCTCGCGCGGTCCTTCTGGCGCTTTATCGCGGCGTCGATGATGTTCTCGGGGTTGTTCTTGTCCACAAAGTGCATCATCTGGCGGCGCGGATAGCCCGTGGAGTCGAAGGCACCTGCCTTGATCAGCGATTCGATCACGCGGCGGTTGGCCTGGCTCGAGTCCACGCGCTCGACAAAGTCGTGCAGCGTCTTAAACGGGCCGCCCGCCTCGCGCTCGGCGATAATCGCCTGCGCCACGCCGGTGCCCACGCCGCGGATGCCGGCCAGACCAAAGCGCACGCCTTCCTTGGTAGCCGTGAACTCGGTGCCGGACTCGTTGACATCTGGCGAAAGCACGGGGATGCCGTCGTGACGGCATGCCGAGACGTAGTGAACGATCTTGTCGGTCTTGCCCGTGTAGGACGTCAGAACGGCCGCCATGTACTCGTGCGGATAGTGCGCCTTGAGCCACGCCGTCTGCATAACCAGGATGGCGTAGCCGGCGGAGTGCGACTTGTTGAAGGCGTAGGACGCGAACTCGAGAACATCGTCCCAAATCTTCTGGGCGACCTCGCGCGTGTAGTTGTTCTTGATAGCGCCGTTCATCCAGTGGTCGTAGGTGGTCTCGTCCGAGCCATCCTCCCAGTGGAGCACCGTCGACGTGAGCAGCTTGATCTTTTTCTTAGCCACGGGCTTACGGATACGCGAGTCCGATTCGCCCTTGGAGAAGCCGCACATCTCGACGGAGATGAGCATAACCTGCTCCTGGTAGACCATGGTGCCGTAGGTTTCGCCCAGGATGTCGTCCAGACGGTCGTCGTAGGAGACGGCCGGCTCCTTGCCGTTCATACGGTTGATGTAGGACGAGACCATGCCGGCGCCTAGCGGGCCCGGACGGTACAGGGCGATCAATGCCACGACGTGCTTGTACTCTGTGGGCTTCATGTTCTTGATCGTGGCCGTCATGCCGGCGGACTCGACCTGGAAGACGCCGGCGGTGTGACCGGAGCCCATGAGCTTAAAGATTTCGGGATCGTCAAAGGGAATCTCTTCCTCTTTGATGTCGATGCCGAAGTTCTTTTTGATGTTGGCCTTGGCCTTAGAGATAACCGTCAGCGTGCGCAGGCCCAGGAAGTCCATCTTGAGCAGGCCCATGTCGGCGACGGTATGGCCCTCGTACTGGGTAATCTCGACGCCGCCCTTGGTGTCGAGCTTGGTGGGCACGTGCTCGTTGACGGGGTCGCGGCAGATCAGAACGGCGCACGCGTGCACGCCCTCGCCACGGGTGAGGCCCTCGATCGAGAGCGCCGTGTCGATGATGCGGCGAGCGTCGTCGTCCTTTTTATAGGCCTCGGCAAAATCGGGGTTAAACAGATCCTCTTTGCCGGGTTGTTTGTCGAGCACCTGCTTGAGCTTGACCTTGGGGTCGCTCGAGACCATCTTGGACAGGCGCTGGCCCATGTAGACCGGGTAATCCAGAACGCGCGCGGCGTCGTTGATGGCCTGCTTGGCCTTGATGGTCGAGTAGGTGATGACGTGGGTGACCTTCTCGGGGCCGTAGAGCTGGCGAACGTGCTCCACGACCTCGAGGCGCCGCTCATCGTCGAAGTCCATATCGATATCGGGCATCTCGGTACGCTGCGGGGAGAGGAACCTCTCAAACATCAGGCCGTTCTCGAGCGGGTCGAACGCGGTGATGTTCATGGCGTAGGCGACGATAGCGCCGGCGGCCGAGCCACGGCCGGGGCCGACGCCGATGCCGTTGTCCTTGGCCCATTGCACGTACTCGGCAACGATGAGGAAGTAGGCGGCAAAGCCCTTGTCGCAGATGACCTTGTATTCGTACTCAAAGCGCTCTTTGATGTTGACTCCGCCGATCTCGCGCGTGGCCCAGTCGTCACCATAGTGCTGGCGCAGGCCCTTCTCGCACTCACGGCGGAACTGGCTCTCGTGCGTCTCACCGGGATCGAGCAACGGAAAGCGCGGCAGGATGATAGAGTCCCAGTCCAGCTCAACGTAGCACTTGTCGGCAATCTCGAGCGTGTTGTCGCAGGCCTCGGGGCAATACGGGAACATCGCCCGCATCTCCTCCTCGGTCTTCATGTAAAACTCCGAGCCGGTCATGCGCATGCGGTTGGGGTCGTCGACTTTGGCGTTCATGCCAATGCACATGATGACGTCCTGCACGGGCGCGTCCTCGCGGCGCAGGTAGTGGAAGTCGTTGGTCGCGATGACCTTGACGCCCACCTGTTTGGCGATGTCGATGAGCGTGCGGTCCATCTGCTCGTCGGTCAGACCGTTGTCGGTGGTGATGCCGTGTTCCTGGATCTCGATGTAGAAGTCGCCGGGCTCGAAGGTATCGCGGAAGGTCTCGGCCCACTTGATGGCGCCCTCCATGTCACCGCGGTCGATGTATTTGGGGATGATGCCGGCGATACAGGCGCTGGTGCAGATCATGCCCTTGGCGTGGCGGCGCAGGTTGTCGAGCGTCACACGGGGCTTGTAGTAAAAGCCCTGTACGGCGGCCTCGGAGACCGTCTGCATCAGGTTGACGTAGCCCTCCTGGTCCTTGGCCAGAAGGATCATGTGGTAGAGCTCGGGCTTGTGGTCGCGGGCAAGGGTCTCGTCCGGCGTAAAGTAGACCTCGCAGCCAAAGATGGGTTTGATGACCAGGGGCGGCTTGAGCTCGTCGATGTTGCCCTTCTCGTCCCACATGGCCATGTCCTTCACATACTGGGCATGCTCGCGCGGGTTTTCCTCGGGATCGGGCTCCACCAGCTCGTCGCGGCGGTCCTTTTCCAAGAAGGCCTTGTCGTGGCTCCAGGTTTTGTACTCGGGCGTGTTGTGGTTGACGGCGTCGCAGGCCAGCGCCAGGTCGGGTACGCCGTACATGTAACCGTGGTCGGTAATGGCCACGGCGGGCATGCCCAGCTCAACGGCGCGGTTGACCATATCCTGGATACGGGTTGCGCCGTCGAGCATGGAGAAAACAGTGTGATTGTGCAGATGGACGAATGCCATGTGATGAGCTCCGATGCGGGTTCGTGTTCTGACTGAACGATTTTACCGCACGGCGCGGACGGCACCCGAACCTAGCCAAACCCACACGGCTCCTCTTGCAGTTGCGGTGAAATGCGGACTGTTTGGCGGCTTTTTTGGCCAAAACAGTCCGCATTCCACCGCAAGTTATCTGAGGGCTAGAGATTGTAGGTGACTACTTGGGGCTCGGCGGGTTCGACGAAGATGGCTGGATTCGCCTGCTCCACGCGGACGAACTTGACGGTCACGGCCTCAAAGCCCGCCTTGTGCAGAACATCAGCGTAGACGCGCGCCTGCAGGGCGTGCTTCTCCTGCAGCTGTTCCGGCGTCTCGTCCGGCGTGCCGCCCGTCTTGTAGTCGATGACCAGTGCCCGCGACGGATCGGCCGGGTTCGTCGCCAAAGCGTCGATGGCGCCCTCGGCATATGCACCGTAGCGAGCGATGTCCTCGTCCTCGCAGCCCAGCGAAAAGAACGGCACCTCGGCGCGAACGCACGGCCACGCGAGCAGGTCGGCACGAACAGCCGACTTGAGCCAGCGGTCCAGGGCAACGTCGAAGCGTTCGCGCTGCTCCGGCGTCAGGCGCCACAGGCGCGCCAGCGCATCGGCACGC
>CAJMOL010000071.1 GCA_905215095.1 uncultured bacterium
GTAAGGAAGGGGCAAAGCCGACAGATGGCTTTGCCCCTTTTGCTATGGTGCAAAGTGACCTGTCACCAATGCACAAGTTGGTGCAGGGGGCGGGTTACTTTGCACCAATTGTTATTGATGAAAGGGCGGATTTTCGTATGGCGCTTCCCATGGTTTATGGCGGCCCCGGCCGGTATGTTCAGGGGCCGGGCGAACTTTCGCGTCAGGGCAGGTATCTGTCATGGTTGGGCTGCGCTGCCTATGTCTTGTTTGACCAGGGCACCGAGGATCGGCTGTGCAGGCAGATCGTCGATGGATTTCTGGACGAAGATCTAAGCGAGCCGTTCTTTAAGATTTATGACGGTCCGTGTACGGAAGAGGCCGTTGTAAAAATGGCCAAGGAAGCCCAGGCCGAGTATTGTGACATGGTGGTGGGTATTGGCGGCGGCAAGATGCTCGATATCGCCAAGGCCGTTGCGTTTTATGCCGAGTTGCCGTTGTGCGTATGCCCCACGGCGGCTTCGATGGACGGTCCGTGCAGCGCGATTTCGGTGCTGTATCACGAGGATGGATCGTTCGACCGCTACCTGATGCTCGAGAAGAATCCAGATCTGGTCGTGGTCGATACCAACGTGGTCGCGGCGGCCCCACTGCGTATGACGGTCGCTGGTATGGGCGATGCGCTGGCAACGTATTTTGAGGCGCGTTCGTGCGCCGCGGCGCATGGCGCCAACGAGCACGGTGGCGCGCCGGGGCACTTGGCCTTGGTTGTGGCTCGTGCCTGCTATGACACACTCATGGAGTGCGGCGTCGCTGCCAAGCGCGATCTCAAAAAAGGGCGTACATCGCCGGCGGTTGAGCGCCTGATCGAGTGCAATATTCTGCTTTCGGGTGTTGGCTTTGAGGGCGGTGGCTTGGCGTTGGCGCATGCCATCGCCAACGGGTTGACGATTCTGCCCGAGTGCAAGGCAATGCATGGCGAGGCCGTGGCATTTGGCCTGGTGGTGCAGCTGCGCTTGGAGCGTGCGCCCGAGCTTGATCAGGTGCTCGAGTTTTGCCAACGCGTCGGTCTGCCGACGACGCTCGAGGAGCTGGGCCTTGGCGAGATTTCCGATGCCGATCTGCAGAGTGTTGCAAATGCGGTCTTTAGAAACGAGCGTAACATGGCCAACGAGCAGGCAAAGGTGACCAAACAAAAGCTCGTGCAGTTCATGTGCGAGGCATAGCTTGGCACTTGATTGACCTTGTGCAATCGAGGCGGCGATGGGCCATGGGCTATTTGCCGCAAAGATGCGCCGCGTGTAATTTGCCCGAGGCGTGGGCCGATGGCGTATCATTGTCTCTTGCTTGTTTGCACTGCTCAGGGAGGGGCCGCGCATGGCGCAGGAACACGATCTGTTTGATGACATTATCGAGATCAGCAAGGGTTTCGACTTTCTTAAAAACCCGCTTGGCGGTGTGACCGATGCACTCGATCCGTCGGCGCCTCAATGGAATCCTGCTGACTACAAGGAGCGCCCGCGCGGCAACACCATTCCGTGCCTGACCTGCAAAAACGAAAAGAGCGGCTGTACCGCGTGCATGGACGTGTGCCCGGTCAACGCTATCGAGGTCGAGGAAGACGCCATCGAGATCCTCGACTCCTGTCGCAAGTGCGGCCTGTGCGCCGCTGCCTGTCCGACCGAGGCAATCATCTCGCCGCGCCTGGCGCCTAAAAACCTGTATGACGACATTGTCTCGGCGGCCACGAGCCACGAGACCGCCTACGTTACCTGCACGCGTGCCCTTAAGCGCATGCCGCGCGAAAACGAAGTCGTCGTTGCCTGCGTGGGCGATATTACGGCCGAGACCTGGTTCTCGGTGCTGGCGGACTATCCCAACGTGAGCGTGTACCTGCCGTTGGGCGTGTGCGATAAATGCCGCAACATCGGCGGTGAGGACATTCTGGGCGAGGCGATTGCGAAGGCCGAGGAGTGGTCCGGCACGGGTATGGGCCTGGAGGTCGACCCCAAGAGCCTCAAGTGCCATAAGCGCCGCGAGTACGAGCGCAAGGAGTACATGGAAAAGATCGCCCGCACCACGGGCCTGACGGTGACCAAGCTCAACCCGGCGACGGCGGCGCTGGCCTCGGTGACGCAAAAGCTCAAGGCCCATCGCCATCAGATTACCCAGCTGGAGCGCACGCTCAACACCATGTGCGGCACCACGACGACCAAGCGTCGCCGTTCGCTCACGCACGGGCGGCAGCTGGTGCTCTCGACGCTGCAAAACCACCCCGAGCTTGCCCAGAACATGCAGGTGAGCACGCCGGAGTGCGATTTTGACAAGTGCACGTCGTGCGGCGAGTGCGTCGATGTATGCCCCACGTTCGCCTGCGATTTGGTAGGAAGCGGCCGCTTTGCGTTGGAGTCCACGTATTGCTTGGGCTGCGGCGCCTGTGTCAAGGTTTGTCCCGAGCACGCGCTCAAGCTTGTTGAACACGACGCGTCCAATCTGGTCGTCGTCGATCCCGAAGCCGAGGAAAAGGCCGCCCAGAAGGCGAAGGCTCACGAAGAGGCTGAGAAGGTCAAGGCCGAAGCAAAGGCCAAGCTCGATAAGATGCTCGACCAGGTGGAAAAGCTCGCGGACTAGTCAGCGAGCTCTATCTCTGCTTCATTCGTGCCGCCGTGGCGTCCGGATTCGCCCGGATGCTGCGGCGGCGCTATACTTATACAGTTTGAAGTACCTGTACTAAAAGGAGCTGTCGTGTCCCTTTCCATCGGTATCGTGGGCCTGCCCAACGTGGGCAAGTCGACGCTGTTCACCGCGCTTACCAAAAAGACTGGCCTTGCCGCCAACTATCCGTTTGCCACGATTGATCCCAACGTGGGTATCGTCGACGTGCCCGATAGCCGCCTGCAAAAGCTCGCCGACATCGTCAACCCGGGTCGCATTGTGCCGGCGACGGTCGAGTTCGTCGACATCGCAGGTCTGGTGAAGGGCGCTAACGAGGGTGAGGGCCTGGGCAACCAGTTCTTGGCAAACATCCGCGAGACCGACGCCATCTGCGAGGTCGTGCGCTACTTTAAGGACCCCAACGTTATGCGTGAGGTGGGCCGCACGGGCGAGTTCGTCGACCCCGCCGGTGACGCCGACACCATCATGACCGAGCTCATCCTGGCCGACATGGGCACGCTCGAGAAGCAACTGCCCAAGCTCGAGAAGGAGGCCAAGCGCGACAAGGAGCTCATGCCCAAGTTCGAGGTCGCCAAGCGTCTGCTTGCCTGGCTCAACGAGGGCAAGCGCGCCGCATCCATGGAGATGACCGACGAGGAGCGTGCTGCCGCCAAGGGCCTGTTCCTGCTCACCATGAAGCCCATCCTGTATGTGGCCAACGTGGACGAGGATATGCTCAACGAGGACCTGGCGCCCATCGATGGCGTCAAGCCGCTGCCCATCTGCGCCAAGATTGAGGCCGAACTCTCCGAGCTCGATCCCGAGGACGCTGCTGACTACCTGGAGAGCCTGGGCCTGGAGCAGCCCGGCCTGGACGTGCTCGCGCAGGCAGCCTACAAGCTGCTTGGTCTGCAGTCGTTCTTTACGGCCGGCGAGATGGAGGTCAAGGCCTGGACGGTGCGTCAGGGCGCGACCGCCCCGCAGGCCGCCGGTGTCATCCACACCGACTTTGAGCGCGGCTTTATTAAGGCCGAGGTCATTGGCTATGACGACTACATCGAGCTCGGCGGCGAGCAGGGCGCCAAGGCCGCCGGCAAGCTGCGCATCGAGGGCAAAGAGTATGTCATGGCCGATGGCGACGTCGTACACTTCCGCTTTAACGTGTAAGGACGACGCGCATGTTCAAATATGGCAAAAAAGCCGGCTACATGGGCATCGCGCTGCTGGTACTTGCAGTGCTTCCGCTGGTGGTCGCAGCGTGTGTTATCCCCAACATTGGTCCCGAGGTGGCAACGAAGTTTAATGCCGCCGGCGAGGTGACGCGCTGGGGCAAGAGTTACGAGCTGCTGGCACTTCCGGTGCTCAACCTGCTGTTGAGCGTGGCGACGTACTTTACGGCGGGACGCCAGGCAAAGAACAATGAGGATTCCGCCGCCATGGCGCGCATCGTGTGCGAGCGCTACTTGCGCAACGGCTGCATCACGGGCGTGTTCCTCAACGTAATCAACGTCTACTTTATGTACTCGGCGATTACCGGAACGGGCTTTGGCTTTGGTTTCTAGCTTGTCCTTTTAGGCAACGAGCCTGCACGCATATTCAATGGCTGCTGCGAGGCCGCCGCTCGATCGTGGTTTAAAGACCACATCGGCGGCGGCCTCGTTTTCGTATCCGGCGCCGCGAAGGCAGAGCGCGATACCGGCTTCTAAAAGGAGGGGCAGGCCACGCTGGCTGGTTGCTATTACTACGGCCTGGTCAAGGGCGCAGCCGTGCGTTCGGCACTGAGCGGCGAGCTCGCCTCTCGCCGGGTCGGGGAGCAGTGCGGTCGCAACACGGCTCGATAGCAGCGTAAAGGCTGTGCGTTCGTCCGGGGAAAGGCATTCGGCCTCAACGACGACAAGCTTGGGCTGCGCGCCGTCTGAGCAGCGTGATTTCTGACGCATGCAAATTGAGCAAGCCGACATAGAAAACTCCTGTATATTCGGCAAAACGTAAACTATAGTTTACGTTTTTGTTTTGCTCCATTTCAAACTCGTCTGCATGAATGAGCATGCGAAACAGATTCTTGGCGAGCGAGTTGAGCGGACGCGCAAGGCCCTTGGTATCTCCAAGGTCGATTTTTGCGTGGCGACAGGAATCAGCCGACCCTACCTCGACCGAATCGAAGATGGGACGGCAAATTTCACGCTCAAGGTTTTATTTAAGATCGCGCCCGCGCTTGGCATGACGGTATCGGAGCTTCTCGAGGGCATCGAATAGGGGATACCCGTCGAAAACTGAATTACACCATCGGGATACGGTCGTGATTGACTTGGCTGTAGAACAGACGCTGAATCTCGGTCGCATCACGTGACTGGCCGAGTGCCCACATGGTTTTGGCCACGAGCGTCTCGGTTGTCATATCGTCGCCGCGTAGAATGCCCGGATGGTCGGCGTAGGCACGGCCGACCTCATAAACACCCAAATCGAGGCCCTCCTCGGGGACCTGTGTGGTCATAACGACGGTGCGACCCGAATTGACCCAGCGGAAAATTGCCTCCTGGAACGACTCACCGGACTCGCCAAACTCGGGGATACCGCCAATGCCAAAGGTCTCCAGGATTACAGCATCGTAGCTATTGGCAAGGGCATCGAGGATGCCCGGGTTTACGCCGGGCGTGAGCTTGAGTACAAATACGCGCGGGTCGATACTGTCGTAGAAACGCACCGGGCTCTCATTCTGATGAGTGCCGTGAAGCCCGTTGCGCACAATGCGGTCGTTGCGGATGTAGGCGATGGGCGGATAGTTGACGCTAATGAACGCGTTAAAGCTCATGGTGCGCTGTTTGCGGGCGCGCGTGCCGGCAATGGCGACACCGCCAAACACGATCGAGACGTCGTGCGAGTGCTCGTCGAGCGCATAGAGCAGGCTCTGGTATAGGTTGAGCTTGGCGTCGGTAAAGGGGTTGCCCATGGGCTTTTGCGAGCCGGTGAGCACGATGGGCTTGGGGCTGTCCTGAATCAGGTAGGAAAGCGCTGCTGCGGTGTAGCTCATGGTGTCGGTGCCGTGCAGAATCACGAAGCCGTCGTGGTTGTCATAGCCTTCGACGATGACGTCGCGGATGCGCATCCAGTCGCTCGGGCGCATGTTGGTGCTGTCGATGTTCATGGGCTGCACGACGTCGAGCTCGCAGAGGCCCGAGATCTCGGGGACACTCTGGGCGAGCTCCTCACCGGTCAGGGCGGGGGAGAGGCCGTTGCCGTCCTCGGTCGATGCGATGGTGCCGCCCGTGGCGATGAGAAGGATGCGCTTCATGCTGGTATTCCTATCGTATTTGCCGCCGCAGAGGCGGAGTCGTTCGGCAGTATTGTGGCACAGGGCGTCCAATGTTCAAACGTATTACATCATCTGTAACGTCTGGTAACACTTCAATTGCCGTCAAATAGGGGCCCAGGTCGTGCGTTTGCCGTGCGCTGATGACTGCGAGGGACGAGAAACCCCATATAACGTGTACACTATGAAAGTTATTCTCGTTTATTCGCGCGGGTGGGCACCGGCTCCCCGCCAACAAGAGGGGGAACCATGGATCAAAAGGCTTCCGCAAAGGTCCTCGTACTCGACTTTGGTGCGCAGTACGGTCAGCTCATTGCCCGTCGCGTCCGCGACCTCAACGTGTATTCCGAGATTGTCCCCTGCGACATTTCGGCCGACGAGATTCGCGAGATGAACGCCTCTGCGCTCATCCTTTCCGGCGGTCCGGCTTCCGTGTACGCCGAGGACGCTCCGTCCATCGATCCTGCCATCTTTGACCTGGGCCTTCCCGTCCTGGGCTTTTGCTACGGCCATCAGATCACGGCCGTGACGCTCGGCGGCAAGGTCGGCCACTCCGAGGTGGGCGAGTACGGCCGCGCCACCATCACGCGCACTGCCGGCGCCAAGCTCTTTAACTCCACGCCCATGGAGCAGACCGTGTGGATGAGCCACCGCGACGCCGTTTCCGAGGTGCCCGAGGGCTTTACCGTTACCGCCAGCACCGACGTGTGCCCGGTTGCCGCCATGGAGTGCCCCGAGCGCAAGATCTTCACCACGCAGTTCCACCCCGAGGTCAAGCATTCCGAGTACGGTCAGCAGCTGCTGAGCAACTTCCTGTTTGAGATCTGCGGCCTGGAGCCCAACTGGAGCATGGACAACCTGGTCGAGACCATGACTGCCGAGTTCCGCGAGAAGGTCGGCAACGACCGCGTGATTCTGGCCCTGTCCGGCGGCGTCGACTCCTCCGTCGTGGCAGCTCTTGGCGCCCGCGCCGTGGGCAAGCAGATGACCTGCGTGTTCATCAACCACGGCCTGCTGCGCAAGGGCGAGCCCGAGCAGGTGGAGGAGGTCTTCACCAAGCAGTTTGATGTCGACTTTGTTCACGTCCATGCCGAGGACCGCTATGCCGAGCTTTTGGCCGGCGTGACCGAGCCGGAGGAGAAGCGTCGCATTATCGGTACGCAGTTCTGGAAGGAATTCTTCGCGGTTGCTCAGCAGCTTGAGACCGATGGTAAACCCGTGAAGTACCTGGCCCAGGGTACCATTTACCCCGACATCATCGAGTCCGGCGCACGCAAGACGGGCGGCAAGGCGGCAACCATCAAGAGCCACCACAACCTCATCCCGTTCCCCAAGGGCGTGCACTTCGACCTGATCGAGCCGCTCGACCACTTCTTCAAGGACGAGGTCCGCGCGCTCGG
>CAJMOL010000072.1 GCA_905215095.1 uncultured bacterium
CAGCCGAGCTCGTCCATGATGGCGTGGGCTCGTGCAAGGTCGAGCTGAGGCTCGAAGGCGATGGGCGCGTGCTGGACATGGGACTGAGCGTGGAAGATGGCAAGCGTTCGTTTAGTCGCAACGGCAAGCGCTGCGCTGCGTCCGGTGTGCGCGGAGTACTGCCGAGCGTTCTGTTTTGCCCGGACCACCTGGATATGGTCAAGCGGGGTGCCAGTGTGCGCCGCGCCGCACTTGACGACTTTGGCGTTCAGCTGAGCGCGCGCTATGCCGATCTGGCTAGTGCCTACGGGCGCTGCGTGACCCAGCGCAATGCCCTGCTCAAGGAGACCTGGTGCTGCCGCGAGATGCTCGGCGCCTGGAACGAATCTATTGCCCGCGCCGGTTCGGCCCTGCTCGTGCACCGTCTGGCTCTGCTCGACCGGCTGTCGGGCCATGTGCGTGACGCCTATGGCCGCGTGGCATCCGGCGAGCCCGCCGGCGTGTCCTATGTGTCCACGCTTGGCGACCTGCCTCGCACCGAGGATCGCGACGAGCTCAGGGGCTGGGCGTATGAGCACATGCTCTCGGCGCTCGATGAGCGCGCCGACGAGGAGATCCGTCGCGGCGTGACGCTCGTGGGTCCGCATCGCGACGAGATTGAGTTTTCCGTCGCGGGCCGATCGGCCCGTTCGTTTGCCAGCCAGGGCCAGCAGCGAACGCTGGTGCTTGCCTGGAAGGTGGCAGAAGTGGCCGTGGCGCGCGATATCCTGGGCACCGCGCCGCTGCTGCTCTTGGACGACGTGATGAGCGAGCTCGACGCCGGGCGCCGAGGCGCTTTTCTGCAGCTGATCGGTGATGATATCCAGACGGTCATAACCACCACCAATCTGGGGTATTTTACCGATGACCTGCTTGATCGAGCCAAGGTGGTGAGCATGGGTGAGACGTGCTAATTACGAGCGCGAGAACGGAATGGTCGCCTTCGGCGGCTTTTTGGATGCCGAGCGTCAGCGTATCCTGGCGGCCGCGACACCTGAGCGCCGCGCGCAGATGGAGGCTGCAGAGGAATCTCGCGCGGTCTATCGCGCGTGGAACGCGGTGTGCTCGGGCACGCGCGAGGGGCGGCATGTGACGGGCCTGCGCTACCTGCCCGAGTCCAATGAGCTGCTGGTATATCTCGATTCGCCCTCGTGGACGCAGGAAATGACGCTGTTGCGCGAGATCATCCGCGCGCGCATGGAGCGCGCCGGTGCGCATGTGGATGGCCTGGTGTTCAAAACCACCGCGCCCGGTCACACGCCGCCCGCTGCCAAAGAGCGTCTGCGTCCTGCCGTGGCCGAGCGCCCGCCGGCTCCGCATGCTGACCTAAGTGAGGCCGAGCGCACCGAGATTGAGCGCCAAGTGGCGCCCATCGAAGACCAAAAACTGCGCGAGGCCCTCGAGAACGCCATGAGAGCCAGCGCCGAGTGGGCCAAGGGCGTGCAAAGCAAAAAAGAGCCTTAAATCGCATCTGGTGGCCTTGTAGAGCCAAATACCCTCGTTCCCGAGGGTATTTTTTTACGATAAACTAGTAAGGCTGTACACATTTTCTTAACTGAAGGAGGACGTGTGGCAAACGAAAACGATTACGATGGCGGCGAGATTAAGATTCTCGAAGGTCTCGAGGCCGTTCGTAAGCGCCCGGGCATGTACATTGGCTCGACGAGCGCCAGCGGTCTTCATCACCTGGTGTGGGAGATCGTTGACAACTCCGTCGACGAGGCCATGGCCGGTTTCTGCACCGAGATCCAGGTGACGGTCCACGCCGACAACTCCATCACGGTCGTCGATAACGGGCGCGGTATCCCCGTCGACGAGCATCCCATCAAAAAGATCCCGACGCTCGAGGTCGTCATGACGATCCTGCACGCCGGCGGTAAGTTCGATAACTCGGCCTACAAGGTCTCGGGCGGCCTGCACGGCGTGGGCATCTCCGTCGTCAACGCCCTGTCCAAGCGTGTGGTCGTACGGGTATGCCGCGATGGCAACATCTACGAGATGGAGTTTTCGCGCGGCAAGACCGTCAAGAAGATGGAGGTCGTGGGCACTTCGGAGACGACGGGTACCACTGTCAGCTTCTGGCCCGACGACGAGATCTTCGAGACCTGCATCTACGATTTCGACACGCTGCACAACCGTCTGCAGGAGACGGCATTCCTCAACAAGAACCTCAAGATCGTGCTGACCGACGAGCGCGAGGCGACTCCCCATGTGGAGGAGTTTTGCTACGCCGGCGGCATTATCGACTTCGTTAAGTTCCTCAATGAGGGCAAGGATGTCCCCGAGGCCTTTAAGGAACCCATCTATATTGAGGGCAAATCGGATCCGGATGCGCCCGTGACCAAGATGGGCGAGGTCGAGGTGTCCTTGCAGTGGAATAGCGGCTACGGTGAGAACGTCATGTCGTTTGCCAACGACATCTACACCCCCGAGGGCGGCATGCACCTCGAGGGCTTCCGTACCGCACTCACCCGCGTGATTAACGATTACGCTCGCAAGCAGAACCTGCTCAAGGAAAAAGACGCCAACCTGACCGGCGACGATGTGCGCGAGGGCCTTTCGGCCGTTATCTCGGTCAAGCTGCCCGACCCGCAGTTTGAGGGCCAGACCAAGGCCAAGCTCGGTAGCTCCTATATGCGCGCGCTGACGCTCAAGATCGTGACCGACGGCCTTGCCGATTACCTCGAGGAGCATCCCAAGCCCGCCCGCGAGATCGTCAAGAAGGCGCAACAGGCTTGCAAGGCGCGCAACGCCGCCCGCAAGGCGCGCGAGGCGACCCGCCGCAAGAGCCTGCTCGAGACGGCGTCCCTGCCCGGTAAGCTCGCCGACTGCTCGGTGCGCGATGCCGAGCTGACCGAGCTCTTCATTGTAGAGGGCGACTCGGCAGGCGGTTCGGCCAAGGACGGCCGCCGCCGAGACATCCAGGCGATTCTGCCCCTGCGCGGCAAGATTTTGAACGTCGAACGCGTTGGTGACCATCGCGCGTTCTCGAGTGACACCATCCAGTCACTCATCACCGCGATCGGCTGCGGCGTCACGACGAGCGCCGGCGACGGTGGCGACTTCGATATTACCAAGGCTCGCTACCACAAGATCATCATCATGACCGATGCAGACGTCGACGGCGCGCACATCCGCATCCTGCTGCTGACGTTCTTCTACAAGTACATGCGCCCGCTGATTGATGCCGGCTACGTGTACGTCGCGTGCCCGCCCATCTTTGGCATCAAGGTGCGCAACAAGATCCACTACGTGTATCCCAACGGCCGCCAGCCCGAAGACGAGATCCTGCGCGACACCATCCAGAGCCTGGGACTGAACCCCGACGACAACGACGAGGACGGCAAGGCCAAGGACGGCAAGATCACCAAGAAGCGCAAGGGCTATACCGTCCAGCGCTACAAGGGTCTGGGCGAGATGGACCCCAAGCAGCTTGCCTCGACGACGATGGACCCCAAGACCCGCATCCTGCAGCGCGTGTCGATCGAGGACGCCGTGGTGGCGGACCGCGCCGTGCGCGAGCTCATGGGTTCCGAGGTCGGCTATCGCCGCGAGTACATTGAAAAACACGCGCATGATGCTCGATTCCTTGACGCTTAAGAGGAGGTAACGTGGCAGACGATATCAACAATAACGAGGGTATGGACGAGGCCAGCGACGCCGGCATGCCCGACGATCTGAAGCGCCTGCTCGCCCGCGCCGAGCAGGGCGAGGACGGCGATCCGGATGCCTATAACCCCGATGCCGATGATGATGAGGAAGAGGATGACGACGGTGAGCTCGAGGAGAGCTTTGGCGAAGTCGATCGTGGTGCCTCGGCCGGCGAGGATATAAACGGCGGCCAGCTCCAGATTTCAGAGTTCGGCCGCGAGATGAAGCAGTCGTTCATCGAGTACTCGATGTCGGTCATCACGGCGCGCGCCCTGCCGGACGTGCGCGACGGCTTAAAGCCGGTGCACCGCCGCATCCTGTATGCGATGAACGAGAGCGGCATCTACCCCAACCGTCCGCACAAGAAGTCGGCCTGGACGGTCGGCGAAGTTATCGGTAAGTACCATCCGCACGGTGACTCCGCGGTCTACGAGGCCATGGTCCGCCTGGCACAGTGGTTCTCCATGCGCACGCCGCTCATTGACGGTCACGGCAACTTCGGCAACATCGACGGCGACGGCGCCGCCGCCATGCGTTACACCGAGAGCCGTCTGGCAAAGCCCGCCATGGAGCTCCTGCGCGACTTGCAGAAGGACACCGTCGACTGGCAGCCCAACTACGACGAGTCGCTCGCCGAGCCCCAGGCGCTGCCCGCGCGTTTCCCCAACCTGCTGGTCAACGGCAGCCAGGGCATCGCCGTCGGCATGGCCACCAACATCGCCCCGCACAACCTCACCGAGGCGATCGAGGCCACGTGCTACCTGATCGACAACCCCGACGCCACCGTCGACGAGCTCATGCAGATCATGCCCGGTCCGGACTTCCCCACCGGTGCCATCATCATGGGCAGTGCCGGCATTAAGCAGAGCTACGAGACCGGCCGCGGCTCCATCACCGTGCGCGCCAAGGCCCATGTGGAGTCCACCAAGACCGGCCGTAGCCGCCTGGTCTTTACTGAGATTCCCTACATGGTCAACAAGGGCACCCTGCAGGAGAAGATTGCCCAGCTCGTCAACGACAAGCGCATCGAGGGTATCTCGGATATGCGCGATGAGTCCAACCAGAAGGGTATCCGTCTGGTCATCGAACTTAAGAAGGGCGTCATCCCGCAGGTCGTACTCAACAACCTGTACAAGTACACCTCGTTGCAGACGACCTTTGGTGCCAACAACCTGGCGCTTGTCAACGGCGTTCCAAAATGCCTGAGCCTGCGCGAGATGCTGCAGCACTACATCGACCACCAGGTCGACGTCGTCACTCGCCGCACCCGCTTCGACCTTAAGAAGGCCCAGGCCCGCGCGCATATCCTTGAGGGCTACCTGATGGCCCTTGACCATATCGACGAGGTCATTAGCATTATCCGCTCCTCGCAGACCGACTCTGAGGCCAGCAGCCGCTTGATCGAGCGCTTTGGCTTTACGCCCGAGCAGACCACGGCCATCCTCGAGATGAAGCTGCGCCGCCTGACCGGCCTGGAGCGCGACAAGATTCAGGAAGAGTTGGACGGCCTGCGCCGTGCCATCGCCTACTACGAGGACCTGCTGGCGCACGAGGAGAAGATCCTAGGCGTCATCAAGGAGGAGATGGGCGAGATCTCCAAGAAGTTCGGCGATAAGCGCCGAACCGAGATCAGCCATGTCGAGAAGGACCTGGACGTCGAAGATCTGATTGCCGACGAGGACATGGTCGTGACCATCACCCACACCGGCTACGTTAAACGTATCCCGGTGGCTGCCTACCGTGCCCAGAAGCGCGGAGGCAAGGGCGTGTCGGGCGTCAACCTCAAAGAGGACGATGTTATCGACGAGATGTTCATCGCGTCCACGCACGAGTACGTGCTGTTCTTCTCGAGCAAGGGCAAGGTCTATCGCCTGAAGGTACACGAGCTGCCGGTTGGCACGCGCCAGGCGCGCGGCACCGCGATCGTCAACCTGCTGCCTTTCGAGGAGGGCGAGAAGATCGCGAGCGTCATCAGCTGCCGCGAGTTCCCGGCCGACGAGTACCTGATGTTTGCCACTAAGAGCGGCATGGTCAAGAAGACCGTGATGAGCGCCTACGACCGCAGCCGCCGCGACGGCCTAATCGCCATCAACCTGAGGGACGACGACGCGCTGCTCACTGTACGTCGCGTGCGCGAGGGTGACAAGATCATCATGGCAACCACCGCGGGCAAGGCGATTATGTTCCCCGAGGACCAGGTGCGCGCCACCGGTCGCGATACCAGCGGCGTCCGTGGCATTAGCATGAAGGAAGGCGTGAGCGTTCTTGGTGTGGAGATTACCAACGGTAACGGCGACCTGTTCGTCATTACCGAGCGCGGCTACGGCAAGCGCACGCCGGTCTCGGATTACCCGGAGCAGAACCGCGGCGGTCAGGGTGTCTACACCATCCAGATGACCGAGCGCAAGGGTAACCTCGCAGCCATGAAGACGGTGGGCCCGCAGCATGAGCTATTCATCGTGACGGAGGGCGCGACGGTCATTCGCGTCAAGACCGACGAGATCAGCCAAACCGGTCGCGCCACCCAGGGCGTCAAGATGATGACCGTCGACGATAACGACCGCATCTGCGCCGTAGCCCGCATGACGGCCGCCAAAGAGAAGCCCGAAGGCGAAGGTGCAGCCGACGTCGAAGAGGCCCCAGTCGACCTAGGCGACGGCAACGACATGCCAGAAGATCTCCTCGACGAGTAAGAGGCCCTAGCTGGTAGAAAATATCAGACCCCATATATCGGCGGTCGGCGCACTGCGCGCCGACCGCTTTTTTGAAAACCTTGGGACTCGTGTTCGCCCCGGTCGCACGGCGACTTCGCATGCCGCCGGGCAGCCGGGGCCGACACCCCACCCAAAGTTTTTCAAAAAAGTTGTTGACGCGCGCGTAACGACTCGTCTAATATATCCCTTGCGCGATGGACCTGTAGCTCAGTTGGTTAGAGCGTCCGGCTGATAACCGGGAGGTCACAAGTTCGAATCTTGTCAGGTCCACCATCAAAACGTTAAGAGCCCCGGGGCATTGCCTCGGGGCTTTTTTCTTATCGATAAAAGTAGTCAAAATAGCCCCGTCCCAAATTAACTACTTTGATTTTGTGTGCTGGGCGAAAGATTGGGTAGTATAGCTATTCAATGCGGCGACCCTGCCGTGTGTTAACCGCTACGTACCGGAGGTGTTCCATGGTTCGTGTCGACATAGAGACCATCGTCATGGCCGCCGGTCCCGTGCCATCGCTTATCGTGCTTCGCGAGCGCTGCAGCAAATCGGACTCGCCCGCGCCGCTGCGTTCCCTTTCCATTCAGACTGGTTCGTTTGAAGCCGCTGCCATCAGCCGTGGCATCGATAGCGGCCGCGCCGAGCGCCCGATTACCCATGACCTGTTGCTCGATACTGTTGGCGCCCTGGGCGCCAAGCTCGAGCGCATCGAGATCGTTCGCGCCGAGCCGCCGGTGTTCTACGCGACGATCGTCGTACTGGCCGATGGTGACGAGCGCAAGATCGATGCCCGTCCCAGTGATGCCATTGCCCTTGCCGTGCGCAGCAATGCCCCCATGTTTGTGGAGGACGACATCATGAATCGCCTGGGCACCGTTTCTGCCCATGCCGAGGAAGTTGACGACGAGCAGGAGTTCGAGAAGTTCGACGA
>CAJMOL010000073.1 GCA_905215095.1 uncultured bacterium
CCCCGCCGTATACATACCGCGGTAGCCGCCTCCCTCGAGCGCCAGCCCCACCGTGCGCGTCATATTTGACTGTGCCATGCGACCATCTCCGTTCCTACGTTTTAAAACGGGACAAGTATACCCGTCAACATATATCGTCCCAGTCGCATTTTTATCGAACATCGCATCGTCGCGCTACCGCTTGTCGAATAATAGCCGCCCACAGCATGTGCACCCATATCCCCGCACTCGAGGAAAGCGGCTTTATGGTGACGCTCGACAAGCACATTTGGCAGATTGCAGCCGTCGACGGCGATCAAGGCCGCAGCACGCAAATCATTTCATCGATGCTCGAAATGGCGCAGTCGCTCCATCTGCCCGTCGTGGTCGAAGGCGTCGAGACAAATGAGCAGGCAAACATGCTACGACAAATGGGCGCCCGCTACGCTCAGGGCTTCCTCTACTACCGTCCCATGCCGGCGAAGGATTTTGAGGCATTGCTCGATGGTGGCAATAACAACTGATACGCTCGCGCGCAAAACGCCACCGTCGAAGGGGGCATTTGTCTCCATTAGCTAACTTATATCCCCAATTCAAACCGAATTGGGGATATGATACAAACCATTGTTCCGCCCAAGGAGGTTATCCATCATGAACGAGTCGTACCGCATGGGCGAGCAATCGATTATTGTCTGTCTTCAGCGACTTGCGAATGGCGTCTCGACCGCCGAGCTTGACGTTGCCGCCCTGCCCGTAGAGTTGCGCGGCATTGGCGAGCAGTTGAAAAAGACGCATGCCATCCTGCAACAAGAGCGCCAGCTGCTTGAGCGCAACGCCTATATCGACCCGCTCACCAACTTGGGCAACCGCAACGGATTCGACCGTCACGTCGAGCAACTCTGGCGCAAAGGCGACCCCTTCACCTGCGCCTATATTGACATCGACCATCTCAAGCATTGCAATGATAGGTTTGGCCACGCCGAAGGCAATCGCTATATTCTGAGCATCTGCCGCACGCTCTCCGAAACCATGGAGCACGATGAGATGCTGTTCCGTATCGGTGGAGACGAGTTTGTGCTCATCTCGCTCTCCGCAAACGAGACTGAACTCGAGCAGCGCTTGGAGCAGATACGCGCCGGGCTGGTCGAGGCGAGCTCAGGTGGCAAGGCGCCCATGATCGCCAGCTTTAGCTTTGGCTGCTCGCGCGTCGATCCACTTGCCGGCGACACGCGTCGCCAGATGACGATGGATGCCGATCGCAAGATGTATCGCTATAAGCTTATGCATCGTGTACAGCAACCGGAAAACAATGACGCGCCGCAACGCCCAATCGTCGATCAGCTTCCCTGCAACGACCGCGTATTCCAAGCGATCTCTATGAGCTCCGAGACGCGCTATCCGTTCATCCTTAACCTCGATACGGGCGAATCGCAATGGTCGGTCAACGCCGTGCGCGATTTTGACCTGCCTTCCCAGCACCCTTTTAACTCGGTCGATATGTGGCTTGCCCGCGTTCATCCCGAGGACCGCGACAACGTACGCGCCGAGCTCGACATGGTGATAAACGGCACGTGGCACTTCCACTACATGCAGTATCGCGTAATGGATGCCACTGGAAAATACGTGCTTTGCGACTGCACGGGCTACCGCTTGGACGGCACCGATACCGAGCCCAGCATGTATGTGGGCATTATCATCAACCGAAGCCTAGCAGATACGACCGACTCGGTAACGGGCCTGGGCGATGTCCACGCGCTGGTCAACGCTATTGGAGAGATGCGCCGCGTGGCGCGCGAGGCAGGCTTTATTGCCATTAAGGTCGACGATATCGCCGAAGTCAATGCCCGCTTTGGATTCGATGCAGGCGACCGCGTGCTCGCCGAAAGCGCCGCCTGCCTCATGGATTGTTCGCGCGGCAAGGGCCGCCTGTTCCGCTCGACGGGGCCGACATTCGTGGCGCTTTTCGATGAGCTCGGCCCCGAGGCAATCGACGAGCTCGCAGACGAAATCGAGCGGTTCCTGGGTTCTCCTGTGCTCATCGGCTCGCTTGAATATCAGCCGCCCATTCGCGTGGCCACGCTCCATCTGAACAGCGTTGACCGACAGCCCGTTTCCATTTTGAACGAGCTCAAAGCGTTGCTCGGGAAAGCCGTGCAGGTGCCAGGTACCAAACTGGATTAGCACCGCGCCCGCGCCGCCTCCCCCATCGTGCGATAATCCTCTGCAGAAGTCACCAAAAGCAGAGGGAGTTTGTGATGAAGGTTCTTTTGGTCAATGGCAGCCCCAAGGCAAACGGCAACACCGCCCGCGCACTCGCCGAGGTCGCAGAGCAACTTAATGTAGAAGGCATTGATACCGAGGTGTTTCAGCTGGGCGCCAAGCCCATTCGCGATTGCATCGGTTGCGGCCAATGCGGCAAGCTTGGCGGTCGCTGCACCTTTGATGACGACGTGGTGAACGAGCTCATCGCTGCCGCCGAGCAGGCCGACGGCTTTGTCTTTGGCTCGCCCGTCTACTATGCGCATCCCAGCGGACGCATCCTCTCGGCCCTCGATCGCGCATTCTATGCCGGAGGCAAAGCCTTTGCACACAAGCCGGGCGCTGCCGTCGCCGCCGCCCGTCGCGGCGGTACGTCGACGACCTTCGACGTGCTCAACAAGTACTTCACCATCAACCAAATGCCCGTGGTTGCTTCCACCTACTGGAACAACGTGTTTGGCCGCGTGCCCGGCGACGCCGATGGGGATGCCGAGGGCCTTGCCACCATGCGAAACATCGGCAAAAACATGGCTTGGCTCCTGCGCTGCATCGAGGCGGGACAAGCCGCCGGTATCAACGCGCCCGAGGCAGATCGCGCAACGACCAACTTCATTCGATAGAGCGGCGGGGCCATGAATATTCAAATCTTCGGGACTAAGAAGTCGTTCGACACCAAGAAGGCCCAGCGCTATTTTAAGGAGCGCCGCATTAAGGTGCAGTTTATCGACCTTAAGGAACAGGAGATGAGCAAGGGCGAGCTCACGAGCGTGATGCAGGCGGTCGGCGGCATCGACAAGCTGCTCAACCCCAAGGCCAAGGACGAGGAGATGCTCGCGCTCATCCAGCACCTCACCCCTAGCCAGCGCTTCGACAAGCTGCTCGAGAACCAGCAGGTTCTAGCCGAGCCCATCGTGCGCAACGGTAAGAAGGCCACCGTCGGTTATTGCCCCGATGTATGGGGAGCCTGGGAGTAGCCTGTGTTATTTGCCAGCGCGTGGGTATAAGAGCAGGCGTTTGGCATAAGATTCAACTGTAAGCCATGTCTAACAAAGGAGGGCACATGCCCAACAAACCCGTGAAGATCATCATGCTTACCGGATACCTCGGTGCCGGCAAGACCACGCTGCTCAACCACATCCTCGCTAACGACGGCGGCATCCGCGCCGCCGTGATCGTCAACGACATCGGCGAGATCAACGTCGACGCCAGCCTTATCGCCGACGGCGGCCTTTCCGAGACCGATGACCTCATCCCGCTCACCAACGGCTGCATCTGCTGCACGCTTTCGGATGACCTGGCCAACCAGCTGCAGGGCATCGCCGATTCGGGCAACTTCGACTACATCATCATCGAGGCATCGGGCATTTGCGAGCCCATCCCCATCGCCTACACCATCTCGAGCTTCTGCGACGAGGCCAAGGTGGGCGGCGAGCCCAAGCTCGCGCTCGACAACATCGTGGCCGTGGTCGACTGCGCCCGCATGTACGACGAGTTCAACGGCGGTCGCGACCTGCTGGACGAGGATATCGACGAGGACGACATCGAGAGCCTGCTCATCCAGCAGATCGAGTTCTGCTCCACGCTCATCCTCAACAAGACCGACACCGTGAGCCCCGAGCAGATCGCCGAGCTCAAGGCCATTGTGCGCAGCCTGCAGAAAGACGCCGTGATCGTCGAGGCCCAAAACGGCGAGGTCCCCATGGAGGAGCTGCTCGATACCGACCGCTTCGACTTTATGCGCGCCTACAACTCCGCCGCCTGGATCGAGGCCATGGAGCATCCCGAGGAGCACGACGACCCCGAGGTGCTCGAGTACGACATCGAGACCTTTGTGTACTCGCGCCGCAAGCCGTTTGACCTGCAGAAGTTCACCGATTTTGTTGAGCAGGAGTGGCCCGACGAGGTCATCCGCGTCAAGGGTCCGCTGTGGCAGACCGGCGATCCGGACATGTGCTACATGTTTGAGCAGGCCGGCCACCAGATGCGCCTGATGGAGAACGGCCTGTTTGTCGATTCGGCGCCCGAGGGCGAGAAGCAGAAGATCATCGATGAGAACCCCGAAATCATGCAGATTTGGGACGACGAGACGGGCGACCGCATGACGAGCCTGTGCATCATCGGCCGTCACATGGACAAGGATGCGCTCATCGCCTCCCTCGATGCCTGCCTGACCGACTGGCACCGCGCCTAGGTTTATCCAAGCGGGCATTTTTCCGCCCACGTAACCGCCTAACCACCACGAAGGTGCCCTTCGTGGTGGTTTTTCGTTCTGAGCCAAGGAGATTCATGTTCAATATCGTGCTGTATGCACCCGAGATTCCGGCCAATACGGGCAATATCGGCCGTACCTGCGTGGTCACCGGCGCCCATCTGCATCTGGTGGAGCCACTGGGCTTTTCGCTCGATAACAAGACGGTACGTCGCGCCGGTCTGGGCTACTGGCAAAACTTGGACGTGACGACCTATGCCGGCTGGGAGGATTTCCTTGCGCGCAACGGCCTCTCCCCCGCCGACGAGCGCCTGCATCTGCTGACCAAAAAGGCGCGCCGAACCTATGCGCAGAGTACCTACCGCGATGGCGACTACCTGGTCTTTGGCAGCGAGAGCTCAGGGATTCCCGAGCCACTGCTCGCCGCGGCGCCTGAGCGCTGCGAGCGCATCCCGATGCTGCGCGATTGCGACTCGCTCGATAACGCCGAGGCCTGGGAAGCCCACGAAGAATCGCTGGGGCATACCGAGGACAGCCACGAGGCCATCCTTCAACAGGATATCTGCGGCAACTTCGTCAATCCGGATGACTACCGCATCAGCGCACTCAACCTTTCCAACAGCGCCGCCATCGTCCTCTACGAAGCCCTGCGCCAAACAGGCTTTCCGGGAATGTGACAAAGGGACAGTCTCGTTGTCATATCGGACAATTGTCACATTGACACCCTTCAAACGAAATCAGAGATGCCCGCTATCGCAACGTAAGGCATCGCGATAGCGGGCATTCAGCTGAATCAGTAATTTGATTTCAAAGGTAGATATTAATCTTCGAATTCGACATTGACCCTTACGTCTGGACCACAGAACGTCGACACCTGCTTTTTCACCAGTTTTACTGCACGTTCATCAGATTTTTCCAGCATGCCACTTTCTTGAACCTTTTGCCTCTGGTCCTTATCAGCCTGCTGAAGCAATTTATTTAAATCGTCCGTACTGACCTGATTCCAATTAAGAAAACCATTGTCCTCAACGTACTTTTTAAGCGAGTTCGGATCCGTTGACAACGTCACGATCTCGGAATGCGGAAGCGTAACATTAACAGATTTTATTACCGACTCGTTGTTTTTCGAACGATGGACTTTGACCTTCAGGTTCTCATCGTCTACGTTCAGGCCGATATCCGCCTTGCCATCGATGGTCGCTACATATCGCTTAGTAGTAAATGGGTTGTTAAAACCAAACGGATTCCCTGCATCGTCAATATATAGAACCTGAGTAAAATCGTATTCGTAGGTAAGCAACTTCGTTACCGGCTTAATTTCTTCCCGAATCGAATCATCGCTTATAACGGTCTGATCGCGCGTCAACCACAGGTACACGCAGCCGCCGCAAGCTGCAATCAAGCCTAACGCCAATAGGGCGACAATTATCTTCTGGCCAATTGTTTTAAACGGATTGGAAACGCTCATTTAGCCCTTGTCCTCCAGTTGTCCTCAGGGTAATTACGGACTCAATTCATTTATATTGGGTTTTGATGTCAACCAATTCAGAAAGGAAGGACTTAAATCCAACATAATATAAATACACATTCATACGTTAATTTAATACCTATTCTGCTGCACGTAACTTCAGAAAGATTGGGGCACAGACCATAGGCCGGCACCCCAATCCATACATAGGCATCATAACGCGTTGATCATTCGATCATATGCCCACGTTAATCAACTGAAACGCTGACGTCCATCCGCTGATCTCGGTCGCTATATCCGATCATCAGTTCCCGTCCCTTTTTATCCTTTGCGCAAAAACTGCTGTCATACGAATATTCGATGTCCTTGTATCCCTTTTTCTTGCAAGCTTTGATGTATTTGTCGTACCCATCACAATCGATGCCAAATGCGACAAACGAAAGACAGTCTTTTTCGTCTAACGACGTATAAACGATAGGGCAGTCAGGCTTCGGCAAGGATTTTGCAAGGGCTTTTGTTGGCCAGTCATACGCCTTGACACCGCCCTTTGATGAAGTCGTATAGGTTTTCGACTTGAAACTATAGTACTCGAGATATATCTTTCCATCGCCGCCTAGATAGGCAATAGTCGCCACTGAAGGCTCCATCAGGTCATATTGATTCTGCTGGGCATTGGCGACATAGTCACCATGGGTAATGCACGGAACGCTATCAACTGATTCTCGCTTCTCGACGATTCGCTGGCTATCCGCCGTCATTTTCAGCGTTGAATAATCGTGCGCAGCCTCTTCCTCATCAAAAACGTCAGTAAACAGAAGTTTCTGTTCGTCAGTCAACTCCCCTTTCGGCTCAAACTGAATAGTGAACTGAGCAATATCGAAGCTCGATTTATTGTCATATTCAAATGTCATCATCTCGACGCCATCAACAACGCCTTCTGAGACGCTCCAGTTTAGTTGATCGATTTTTACTGAATCCTTCTTACCTGGCTTTGGCTTCTTTCCACTTTTCTTAGTCGCTGCAAATGCGCATGTCGGACTCCAGCCGCGACCCGTAATTCCGAGTGGTAGAGAAATGCCGATTAGCGCCGCCGCGCTAAAAGCCAGAACTGCCGTAAATAACTTTTCTTCATTACATATCCTTTGGTAGTCGTTTAACCCCCCCCTCGTCAAATAGCAGACGAATTGGCGACGCGGTGGCACTATTTGATTCAAGGGCGTGAACTGGATAAACATCGAGGGAAGGAGTGGGTCCTGTGCAATAAACTCCCCTCGTCAAAATGTCTAGCTAAAGAGGACGGGCAAACGGCGAACGGTCATATCCGTTCGCGTCCGCCCGTCTCCAACG
>CAJMOL010000074.1 GCA_905215095.1 uncultured bacterium
GAGCGGGGGCGTCGGGCGCGGCGAACGCAAAGACGCGCGGGGCGATGCGGTCGCGGGCGATGCTTGCCCAAGCGCAGCCGGTGAGGATGGCGTTGGTCAGAATGAGCATCACAAAGGCGAGCGGCTCGTTTTGGGCGACGAGGCCAATGGCGCCCCAAATGGTCAAAAAGACCTGGAACAGGCCGAAGGCGACGCTCCACCCAAGAGCGCTTTTGGCAACGGTGCCCGACTGAGCGCGAATGGCCTTGGCCTCGCGCAAGACAAGGTAGACGGTCGCCGCAAGACCGACGAGCGAGATGGCGGCAGCGAACATGCTGAGACTCCTCACAAACTAAAACGTACGAAAGCGGGGGTTTACCCGATTGTTACCAAGATATGCGCTGCAATTGGTGGCTGCGCACAACAACCAGCCATATTAACGCGCACGTGTGGCGGTGTGACGCAATGTAGTGGCGACCTGCGCGATAATGGACGGGAATTACACGGAAACGTAAAGGCTTCTTAAAGAATTAGCGAGGATGAGGCGATGAACGAGCAGGTTTGCACCAAGGCTGTGGATACGTGTGGCTATCCGGTCGAGACCACGGGCAATGCGGTGCTGGACACGTTGGAGCACCGTTCCTCCACGCGTGCCTTCGCGCGTGATGACGACGACCGTCCCGTGGCGGTGACCGACGAGCAGCGGGCGGCGATTCTGCATGCGGCGAGTCGCGCGCCGTCGGCGGGCGCCATGATGATGTATTCCATCGTGAGCATTCGTGAGCAGGCTACGCTCGACCGTCTGGCCGACCTGTGCGACCACCAGCCCATGATCGCCAAGGCGCCCTGGGCACTAATATTTGTGGTCGATTATGCCAAGTGGATCGATCTGTTTGAGCACGTGGGCTGCTTTGAGCCCGAGTTTGTCGAGCGCACGGGTAAGGCGCCCCGCCGCGCGCCGGGTTTGGGCGACTTTGCCATCGCGGCCCAGGACGCCGTGATCGCCGCGCAAAACGCCGTGGTTGCCGCCGAGGCCCTGGGCCTGGGGAGCTGCTACATCGGTGATATCGTCGAGAATGCCGAGGAAGTTGCCGAGCTGCTCGATCTGCCGCCCTATACCATGCCGCTGTCGATGCTCATCATCGGCACGCCCCGCAAGGAGCGCCCGGCCATTGCGCATCCCGTGGTGAACCTGGTGCACGAGGAGCGCTACTGCCGCGCCGATGCTGCGACCATGGACGCGCAGGTGGCCGAGATGGACGCGATGTTCCGTCCGCATGCCCGCGAGGTGGGGGAGCGCGTCGTGGACATCTATACCCGCAAGCACACGAGTCCCTTTATGGCCGAGATGAGCCGCTCCATGGAGTGGTGGTTCAAAAATTGGCTTGGAAAATGACGAATGTGACAAAGGGACAGCCCCTTTGTCACATTCCATATCGCCGCGGTGGCCTAAAGACTGTATAAATCTTTATCTAGCTGGGAAAACAGTGCATTAAAACATGGGCCGATTACCTATAATCCCCTCGAACGTTAAAGTTGGGAGGAAACCGGCTTATGGAACAAAAGGCCAAGGAGGCAGCCTCGCACGCTGCGATTCCTGTGAGCATCTCGGCGATGCTCGTCACGCTAGGCGTGGTGTACGGCGATATCGGCACCAGCCCCATGTATGTAACCAAGGCGCTCGTTGCCGGCAACGGCGGCATCGGAAGCGTCACGGAGGAGTTCGTGCTCGGCGCGCTCTCCCTTGTCGTGTGGACGGTCACGCTGCTGACCACCATCAAGTATGTGCTCATCTCGCTGCGCGCCGATAACCATGGTGAGGGCGGCATCTTTGCCCTGTACAGCTTGGTTAAGCGCTGCGGTAAATGGCTCATCATCCCCGCCATGCTGGGTGGCGCCGCGCTGCTCGCCGACGGCATCCTGACGCCGGCCGTTACCGTTACCACGGCCATCGAGGGCCTGCGCACCATCCCGGCGGTCCATGCCGTGCTGGGCGATGACCAGGGCCGCGTCGTCGCCATTACGCTCGCCATCATCATCGCGCTCTTTTTGGTGCAACGCATCGGTACGGCCAAGATCGGTCACGCCTTTGGCCCCATCATGACGCTGTGGTTCCTGTTCCTGGGCGGCACGGGTCTGTTCTTTGTCTTCCAGCACCCCGCCGTGCTGCTGTGTCTCAACCCGGTGCGCGGCATCGCCTTTTTGCTGAGCCCCAACAACCACGCGGGCATCATGATTCTGGGCAGCTGCTTCCTCGCCACCACCGGTGCCGAGGCGCTCTACTCCGACATGGGCCACGTCGGCCGCGGCAACATCTACGCCACCTGGCCGTTCGTTAAGTGCTGCCTGCTGCTTTCCTATATGGGCCAGGGCGCTTGGCTTATGAACAACGCTGCCAACCCCGAGCTCATGGGCATTGCCGATCTCAACCCGTTCTACCAGATGCTCGCCCCGGGCCTGCGCCCGTTTGCCGTAGGCCTTTCCACCGTTGCGGCCATCATCGCCTCGCAGGCGCTCATCACCGGCTCTTTCTCGCTGGTATCCGAGGCAACGCGCCTCAACCTTATGCCGCACCTGCGTATCCACTACCCCAGCGACACCAAGGGTCAGCTCTATATTCCGCTCGTCAACAACATCATGTGGGTCGGCTGCATCTTCATCGTGCTGCTGTTCCAGAACTCCGAGCGCATGGAAAGCGCCTATGGCCTCGCCATCACCGTGACCATGCTCATGACCACCACGCTGCTGACGAGCTATATCGCCGGCATCCTCAAGCACAAGCTGGGTGCCTGCGTCTTCGCCCTGCTCTTCGGTGCCATTGAGCTGTGCTTCTTCGCTTCGTGCCTCACCATGTTCTTTGACGGCGGCTACGTCATGATCTTCCTGGCCGCACTGCTGTTCGGCCTTATGTATGTGTGGCGTCGCGGCACCGCCATCGAGCGCACGCAGACGATTCTGCTACCCGTCTCCAAGTACATCGACCAGCTCAACCGCCTGCGCAATGACGAGACCTACCCCGTGCTCGCCGACAATCTGGTGTTCCTCACCAACAGCCCCGACCCGCTCACGCTCGACCGCGACGTGCTCTATTCCATCTTGGACAAGCATCCCAAGCGCGCCAAGGCATATTGGTTCATCAACGTACACGTTACCGACGAGCCCTATACGCACGAGTATTCCGTTGAGACCTTTGGCACAGACTTCCTGTTCCGCGTGCGCTTGGACCTGGGCTTTAAGGTCAATCAGCGCATCAACGCCTACCTGCGCCAGATCGTTGGCGACCTGATGGCCTCGGGTGAGTTGCCGCCGCAGCACCACACCTACTCCATCTACGAGACGCGCGGCAACGTGGGCGACTTCCGTTTTTGCATGCTGCGCAAGATGCTTGCCCCCGAAACGGACATCAACCGCAATGACCACCGCGTGATGGCCATCAAGTACGCCGTCCGCCGCGCCTGCGGAAGCCCGGCACGCTGGTACGGTCTAGAGAACTCGGCCATCATCATCGAGTACGTGCCCCTCTTTGCCCGCATGCGCCCGGCCGTTAAGCTCGTGCGCACCCAGGTGCCGCTCGAGGTTCAGATCGAAGAAGCCGAGGAAATGGAAGTCGATATCTTCTCGGACGACTTGGTCAACGGCAACGAGGCCGGTAGGGACATGAACGTCGATCCCACCGAGCTGCTCGAGAGCGTCGCAGATATGCCCGAACAGCAACAGCTCGACGGCCTCGAGAGTGAACAACTCAACGACGCCAACTTCTAGCGACGTCACAAATCAACGACAGCGGCCCTGCACCTCACGGGAGATGCAGGGCCGCTTTGCATTGCGGTAAAGCTATCGGCTACGAACGGCGCGGCTCGGGAACCACGAGCCTATCGGGGCTCGCGTCCTCGGCATCCATCAGGCTCACGTAGCGAATCGACGGATCCCCATACATCGCGTAGTAATAATTGCCCGTGCGCGCGCTAAAGCATCCGGTGTAGATAGTCTTCTCGAACTTGCCATCGCCCATCCTGGACGCCCCCTCGATCATCACCACGCCCTCGAGCGAGCGGAACATGCGAACGACGTTTTCGGTCTCGCTCTCCTTTTGCGGGTAATTGGCATTGAGGTACGCCGCCTTTACAAAACGGCTCGGCGAATAGCAGTCGCCCGGAATGCCGCGCATGCCGGCACCGGCTCCATAGGGCTTGAGCTCGGCGCCACGCCATGTCGCCGTCTGCGGAAAATCGCTTGTGGCGGTGATATAGGTGCGCAGGTTTTCCATGTGCCACGGGAAGGTCGGCTGGTTGGCAAGGGTGTCGACCGGATCGTCGTATACATGCAGGCCGTCAGCCATCATCTCGACCACGATACTGCGCTGGCTGTCGCCGATAATCCAATGGAGCAGCGACACGCCCAGCCCCTCTCCGGCAGATTTGGCGACAATCACCGTGTCGCGCAGCGCGGCCTCGACCTCATCGACCGTCGAGAACGTCGCTGCCACCCACAGGGGAAACTCATAGGCCGCGATATTGGTCTTGCCGTCGACAGGGCCCTCGGCATACTCGGCATAGCCGGGAAAGTTGAGCCCCGCCACAGCCAGACCCGCATCGTTACCGCAATCGAAAAACATGGGATAGTTCTTGTAATCGATGCACATACCGATCACCGCGTGCGCCGCTGTCGCGTCGTCGATAAACGAATACGGAATGTGAAACCCGCGCGGCATCACGCGAACCTGTTGGCCGTAGTCAAAGCTCCAGTCGAGATTGCGGCCCAGATACATGTGGCCAGAATTATCGGTAAATCGAATACTCGTACACATAGCGCCTCCTAGCTTTACGTTCTTGCTAATCTCATTGTCACCAATCAAAGAGGCGCTAAACACAAAAGCCCGGACATGACAACAATGTCACGCCCGGACTATTCAAACAGGATAAACTCAACCAAGTTAACCCCGCAGGTCGTCTAAGGGGTCAAAGTGCCGCAGATTGCCACGAAAGAGGAGCGCCGCGTACTAACGGTACGCAAGCGACGATTGAGCGGCAAGGTGCGGTGCTTTGATCCCCTTAGACCAACTTGCCGAGACAGTGGTCGATCATATGCTGGACCATTTGCGCCTCGAAGCCCACAAAGTCCTGCTTGCGCTCGCGCATCTTGCCGTCGACGATCACGTCATAAGCGACCTTGCACTTGATATAGCGCGTGGACTTGGTGACCTCCTCGTGCGTCAGGCAGCTCTCCTCCATCTTGCTGGCGCCCAGGCCAAACACCAGACGGGGGTTGTAGAGCACGTGGGGCTCGCCGGCGTCGTCCAGATAGACGCAGACCTTCTTGGTAACGCCAATCTGGTTGGCGGCAAGGCAGCCGGCATCGTCGAGCGACTTGATGGTATCGATCAGGTCCTGTGCGACCGACTCGTCCTCGACGGTCGCGACCTCGCAACGCTGGGACAGAATAGCCTCGTCGTGGCAAAGCTCTTTAATCATACGTTCCTCCATAGGGGTCGTTGTAACCGCTTAAGTATACGGTACCCACACATTTTCATGCGAAAAATACCGTCCGTCTGCTACAAAGCGCCGAACATCAACATGCGAGGAACAACAGCGTCGTAAAGGGGCTATAGTGGGTGAGTTCGTGTCAATCGGCCTAAACTCGGGGCCGAACAAGGAAAGGGTATGCATGGACGAACTATTTCACGTCAGTGAGCGCAAGTCCACAATCGGGACCGAACTCCGCGCTGGACTGACAACATTCCTGGCGATGGCCTACATCATTGCCGTCAACCCCGCGGTGCTCTCGGGCGCTGGCATCGATGCGGGAGCGCTCGCCTGCGCCACCTGCCTGGGCGCCGGCATCATGACCATCTGCATGGGCATCTTCGCCAACCGCCCGCTCGCCTGCGCGTCGGGCTTAGGCGTCAACGCGATGATCGCTGGAATCACCACCACCGTCTGCGGCGGTGACTGGCACGTGGCCATGAGCGTCATCTTCCTTGAGGGCGTCGTCATCTTGCTGCTCGTGCTTTGTGGCCTGCGCGAGGCCATCATGGATGCCATCCCGGTTGTCCTGCGTCACGCCATCTCGGTGGGCCTGGGCCTGTTCATCGCCATGATTGGCCTGTGCGATGCCGGCATTATCACCGCTGGCGCCGGTACACTCGTCGGTCTGGGCGACATCACCTCCCCCACCTTCATCGTCGGCATTATCTCCATCCTGGTGACAGTCGCCCTCGCCTGCCGCAACGTCCCCGGCTCGCTGCTCATCGGCATCGTCGTCGCCGTCATCGCCGGTATCCCCCTAGGTGTGACCCAGGCTCCGACCGGTATCATCGCCCCGCTCGACTTCTCGAGCATCGGTGGCCCCATCGCCGACGCCGGCGGCGTGCCTGCCATCGTCAAGGTCCTTACCGACCCCGCGCTCCTCGTCATCTCGTTCTCGCTGCTCATGAGTGACTTCTTCGACACCATGGGCACCGCGATGGCCGTGGCCAAGCAGGGCGAGTTCCTCACCGACGACGGCAACGTCGAGAATATCAAGGAGATCCTGATCGTCGACTCCGCCGCCGCCGCTGTGGGCGGTTTCATGGGCGTCTCCTCCATCACCACCTTCGTCGAGTCCACCTCTGGCGCTGCCGACGGTGGCCGCACGGGCCTCACCTCCGTCACCACCGGCGTGCTGTTCATTCTCGCCGCGTTCTTCTCCCCCATCGTCACCATCGTTTCCAGCGCCGCCACCTGCGGCGCCCTGGTCTACGTCGGCTACCTCATGATGAGCGAGGCCTCCGAGATCGACTGGTCCGACGTGTCGCAGGGTTTCCCGGCGTTCATGAT
Source organism: uncultured bacterium (assembly GCA_905215095.1). Taxonomy (GTDB): domain Bacteria; phylum Actinomycetota; class Coriobacteriia; order Coriobacteriales; family Coriobacteriaceae; genus Collinsella. The sequence goes on from CAJMOL010000074.1 coordinate 6,795, forward strand.
TATCGCCGGCGTGCCCTTCACCTACTCCATCTCTGCCGGCATTGGTCTGGGCTTTATCGCCTACGTGATCGTCGCGCTCTTTAAGGGCGAGGCCTCCAAGATCAAGCCGCTCATGTGGATCGCAGCCCTCGCCTTCCTCGTCTACTTCTTTGTAGCGTAACGGCAAAGCTGCCAAAGCAGAACACCAAAGCGCGGAATCGCATCGAGCGGCTCCGCGCCTTTCTTTTAGCGCCTGCCCCCGTGCCAGCGTGCGACAATTGAGGCTGTCAATATCACAACACCGAGAGAAGCCTGCCTTGGAAGCGCATCAGAAGCATATAACCGTTTATTCAGAGTGTGTAGAAGGCACGCCCGTCATCTACCTCCCCGTGGTTATGGGCGACGGTAGTGAAGTCTACGAGCGCTGCCGAGAGCTCGACTGCCCGCCATTCACCCTTGTCGCCATCGGAGGACTCGATTG
>CAJMOL010000075.1 GCA_905215095.1 uncultured bacterium
CGAATTTTCCTACCCCCATGGAGGCGCCGCCGTTCACGACCTCAACTTGACGCTCTACCCCGGCGAGCTCGTGGGCATTGTCGGCCAAAACGGAGCCGGCAAAACCACGCTCACCAAACTGCTCACGGGTTTGCTCAAGCCCGCATCGGGCAGCGTACGCGTTACGGGCTTGGACACGGCATCGGTTCCCACGAGCCGCATCGCACGCGAAGTGGCAACGCTTTTCCAGAACCCCGACCGCCAAATCTGCAAAGACACCGTGCTCGACGAGGTCGCCTTTGGTCTAGAACTTGCCGGCATCGACCGCGCCGAAGCCCTGCGTCGCGCCCAGCTCGTCATCGACCGCTTTGGCTTGCCGGCCGACGAGGCGCCCTTCTCGCTCTCGCGCGGTCAGCGACAAATGGTGGCGCTTGCCTCCGTCGTAGTGGTTGAGCCCAAGATCGTCGTGCTCGACGAGCCCACGAGCGGCCTTGATTACCGCGAGTGCATGACCGTCATGGAAACGGTGCGCACCATGGCCGAGCGCGGTTGCGCCGTTATCATGGTCTGCCACGATATGGAAGTCGTCTCCGACTTTGCCGAGCGCATTGTGGTAATGGCCGACGGTCGCATCCTCGACCGCGGCCGCACGCACGAGCTGTTCTCGAACATCGAGCTCATGCAGCGAGCCTACGTTGAGCCACCCCAGGTCATAGAGCTTTCTCGTCGCCTAGCATCCTCTGTCTCTCCCGCCTTTGCACAGGTGAGCGAGGTCACCGATATCGTTCGCATTACCGAGGAGATGGTCCACCGTGGTTAACGTCATCGACTACATGCCGGGCGATACACTGCTGCACCGCTTGAACCCGGTCGTCAAACTGGGCCTCGCCGCCGCCATCATCATCGGCATCTTCCTGTCCGATACCTACGTGGCGCTGTTGGGCTTTTTGGCGCTCACCCTTGCACTGGGCGCCTACGCCGGCGTCATCGACCGTCTGCTTTCGCTACTCAAGCTGCTGATTCCGCTCGCGCTTTTCATGCTGGTACTTCAGCTGGCCTTTATGCGCGACGGCAACATAGTGTGGGGCTTTATCACCGACACGGGCCTCATCACCGGATCGAAGGCTTGTCTACGCCTGTTGGGCGTGGCGCTGCCACTCATCCTCATGCTTATGGTGACCAAGCTCAACGACCTCGCCAACGCCTGCGTCGAGGTGCTGCACGTGCCGTATCGCTATGCCTTCACCTTTACCACGGCGCTGCGCTTTGTGCCGGTATTTGGCCAGGAAATGAACGCCATCATGGAGGCGCAGACTGCACGCGGCGTCGAATACGACACTAAGAATCCCGTCAAGAAACTCAAGCTCATGCTGCCGCTGTGCGTGCCACTGCTTATCTCGAGCGTGGGCAAGACCGACGCCACCGCGCTTGCCGCCGAGCAGCGCGGCTTTTACCTGCGCACACGCGCCAGCTCGTACAAGCGCTACCCCATCAAGGGCCTGGACATCGCCGTGCTCATCGTCAGCATCGCCCTCATCGCCATCGGCTTCCTGTTCTAGTTCACCACCGACAGCAACCGCCCAACGCAAAAGGCCTCGGCTCGCACCAAACGAGCCGAGGCCTTTACTGTTTCACCAGATAAAACCTACCAAAATTAACCTGTCCCTTTTTGACAGGTCGGAAGCTAGAGGCGGTAGGGGGCGCCGCTGCGGATGACGGATTCGCGCACCAGGACGTCCATGGCGTCGAGGGTGATCTCGGGCATCTCTCGGTACTTTTGCAGCACCGATAGCTCGGTGCAGGCCAGAATGACGCGGTCGCAGCCGCTACGGGCGAACTCCCACATCACGCGGTCGAACTTATCCATATCGGGCTCACGTCCGGCCTTCACATCATCGTAGATAAGCGACATCACATCGTTCTGACGTTTCTCGCTGGGATAGACGACCTCAACACCCGCAGCCTTACATTCGCGGCCGTAGACGCCCGCGCCCACGGTGCCATCGGTGCCCATGATGCCGATCTTATGCACCGGCTCGGCCGGCATACTCAGGTTGGGGTCGAATTCGCACTCCCCCATCACCGCACCCGCAAGGGCATAACGAACCGACTCACGCGGCATGTGGATAATCGGCACCTTCGTAAACGACTGGATCTGGTCGTAGAAGTAGTGCGACGTGTTGCAGGGAATGGCAATGTGCGCACAGCCCAGCGACTCGAGTGCCTGGGCACACTCTTTCATGGTCGCCAGCAGCTTGGCATGCTCGCCGGTCTTAATGGCCAACGTGCGGTCGGGCATGGTCGACTTGGAGAGCACCACCATGTCGATATGTTCCTGATCGCAGGCAGCAGCCGTATGACGCACCACCTGGTCGTAGTAATACGACGTGGCCTCGGCGCCCATGCCGCCGATAACTCCCAGCTTTTCCATCGCCGCCTCCTTGGTGACGCCCACGCAATTGCGCGTATCATACCCGCGCCCGTCCGATGCAAACCGGGCGGGCGCCGCGCTGATCTACTTGTAATACGTCTTGAACAGCTTAAAGTGGCGCAGCTTGGTGTGCCACATGCGCAGCCAGCGGTTAAAGACAAAGTCGCCCTTCATAAACGAAGGGTCGGCACCCTTGCCTTCCTTGTCCAGGCGATGAACCTTAGCGCGCAGCTCGGGATCCTTGACGTACTTGTCGACGACACCCATGGGGACGACCATCCACAGGGACTCGTCCTGAGCCGTCACAAACTCCGGCTCAAACGGGCGGTTATAGAAGTACTCATCCACCACGTATTTAGCAACGTTAAAGCCACTATTGGTGACATAGTAATTACTGCGGCCCTGACGCGTGTTGAAGTCGAAGAACTTAAACGAACCATCGCGCTGGTCGTACTTGACGTCGAAGTTGGAGAAGCCCGTAAACTTAAGGTCCTCAAGCAGCTTGCGCACGCCACCCATGAGCTCGTCGTTGGGCTCAGTGATGATGCAAGCGTGGTTGCCGACACCATGGGGCTGATGCTCCTCGAGCAGCACATGGCCCAGGCACATCATACGAACCTTGCCGTTGCGGTCGGAATAACTGGTAAGCACGCGCATGTACTCGTCGTTGCCGGGCACGCGGTCCTGCAAGATGAGGTCATCAGTGTAGCCGCTGACGTACACATCGCGAATGACCTGTTCCAGCTCGGCGCGGTCGGCAATCTCATAGGCCTTCTTCTGGCCCTCGAACTCGTGCTGCCACCACATGATGCCGTCAGAAGGCTTCAGAATCATCGGGTAGGGAAAATCGATCTGGTCGAGCACTTCGGCAGGCGCCTCACCCTGGGCATTGAGCATCGCCTTGGTAAAGGTAAACGTGTGCGGATAGGGCACACCGTGCTTCTCGCACAGCTCGTAGAAGATCTCCTTCTTCTGGCACTGCTCAAGCATGCTATAGGGAGCGTAAGGCGCGACGATGTTATCCGCCAACTCATGGGCATCCTTGGCTTGAGCCACGAGAGCGACATAGTTGTCGCCACAGCCCACAAGGACAATCGTCTTATCGGCATGCGCTTGGGCAATGCCGTTGACGGTTTTGAGCATCACGGGCATGGTGTCGATATTCACGTTGGGCGTGTAGTCGATAATTTGGCTGCGATACGCGGGGCCGGTCTGGTACTTGCCAAAGACCAGGCTCTTAACCTGATACTCCTCGTAGAAAGCGCGCGCCACCGAATACGCGTTGATGTCGCCGCCGAGCAGCACGGGGATAAACTCGCGCTCTGTAAACTGCAATGCCATGGAAACTTCCTATCATGAACTGCCCACACAATGGGCGGTCTTTGCGCAACTGATTTATTCTAGCGTGCCGAGCCGCCGGCACCCAAAGCTCCACCGTATCTATGGCAATCGGCGTAATTATCCAGCACGAAGGCGGCGATCACCGGTGTACGACAACGGGCAATGAACCCACCGTTGTTGTAGGATTCAACATGTTGCCCGCCCCGTCGAAAGGTACACTGTGCCCCAGGCTCATCCGATCAACAACCCCATCATTGACGCCGCAAAGCGCGAACTTGCGGATCGTGCCCAGACGGCAGCTCCCCTACGCACCGCAAACGATGCTTACAAGGGGCCTGCCCGCATCGTCTCGATCAACACGTCGGAGCACAAAGGCACGCGTAAGTCACCCGTCGCCGACGGGCACGACACCGTCATCGAGCAGTCTGGCCTCGCCTCCGATGCGCACGCCGGGCATTGGCACCGTCAGGTCTCCTTTTTAGCTGCAGAGTCTATCCAGACGGCGCAGGCGCGCGAGCTCGATGTGCACGAGGGTGACTTTGGCGAGAACTTCACCACCCAGGGCATCAACCTGCTCTCACTCCCCTTGGGCACGCAGCTCAAGATTGGCAGCGAAGTGCTCGTCGAAATCAGCCAGATCGGCAAAGTCTGCCACACCCGCTGTGCCATCTACTATCTCGCCGGCGACTGCATCTTCCCCCACGAGGGCATTTTTGGCGTCGTGCTGCAGGGCGGAGAAGTCCATGTCGGTGACGACATACAGATGGTCAAGCTCGGTGACGGCACCTGTTCGTTTACGCCGGCTGAGGCGCTCCAAGAGGTGGAGCAGGCTCGCCGCGAAGGAACCCTATAGTTGCAAAACCCCACGTTGAGGTAGCTTTTGCAGCCAAGAATTCAGTTACAGCAGGGTGCCGTAACGTTAAAGTTGAACTCTATGGTTTCTCAACAATTCACCATTCCCGCAGGTCAAGGCCAAAGCCTCAAGTTCAACTTGACCCTTTAGAACCTTTAAGGTTCAAGTTGAGGTCGAAAGCAGTAGTAGAATACACCTCGACCAATAACCTACGATTGATTGCAGAGGGACTGGATGCAGCATTCGAACCATCGCACCGCAGCGCTCATCGCGTCGAAGCCGGCTCGTATCATCACGAGCGCCGTGTTCGCCGTCGCGCTGACGGCCACGCCGATGCTCTCCCCCGTTGCGGCGTATGCCGCCTCGCAGGCAACGCAGGATCAGCTTTCCGCCGCCCAGAAAAAAATCGAGGACGCTACGAGCGCCTACAACGACGCCCGCACCAAACTCGATGACCTGCAAAAGCAGATTGACTCCAATGAGGCAAGCATCGAGGAAATCGAGGCTAAGCTTCCCGAGCAGCAGGCCAAGGCAAGCTCCGCCATGCGCGATCTGTATAAGTACCAGAAGGGCACCAGCCCCATCGTGAGCTTTCTGGTGAACACGCAGAGCCTGGGTGACTTTATCACCACCTGCAAATACACCAACCAGATTACGAGCTCGAGCGTCGACGAGATCGAAGAGCTTAACAAGATGCAGACCGAGCTCGAGCAGAACAAAACCGAGCTCGATCAGGCCAAGTCTCAGCTCGAGGGCGAGCAAAAGAATGCCGAGGATGCACTGGCGCAGGCTCAGCAGCTCCGCAGCGAGGCGCAGGCAAAGGCCGAGCAGGAAAATGCTGCCGAGCTGGCAAAGCTCGAGGCCGACAAGGCCGCTGCCGCCGAGAAGATCTCGGGTACCGGCGTGAGCGGCAATAACTCCAACAGTCAGGCAACCAACTCCAACACCACCATCGACACCACGGTGAACAACTCCAACAGCGGCAATTCCGATTACGACTCGTTCATTAACGAGTGGACGAGGCGCATCGACAACTACCTTGCCGGCTCCCCTATGGCAGGCCAGGGCTACAACTTTGCCGTTGCTGCCTGGAATACCGGCGTCGATCCCCGTTGGTCCCCCGCCATCGCCTGTATCGAGAGCAGCAAGGGCCTCTATTGCGCCGGCTCCTATAACGCCTGGGGCTGGAGTGCCCGCGGCGGCGGTTGGCGCAGCTTTGGCAGCTGGAGCGAGGGCATCTCCGCTCACGTTGCCTATCTGGGCGCCAACTACGGCTCCACCCTTACCCCGGCTGCGGCCAAAAAGTACTGCCCGCCCACGTGGCAGGACTGGTACAACAAAGTCGCCGCTCAGATGAACCGCATCTAAGTGCAACTGCAAAGGGCCCCAATGGGGCCCTTTTTCTTTTAGGTAGCGGAGGTATCGACGACGCCGGTCGCATTGGCAACCGCGACTATGACGATCATGCATAGGAGCAGCACACCCAATGCCTTGAGCCAGAGTTTCGCGAGCTTCTTGCCGCGATAGCTGTCGAGCAGTGCGAATCGCCGACGAAGACGGCGCTTATCGAGCAGCGCAAAATGCATAAGCACCATAAGGCCATCGACAAAGAAAAAATACTCGATTATGAGAAGCCACGTCGGGTAGCTTTGGTTTGCTCCCGTGGGGTGAAAGACGGCAAAGTGACTTCCGGCAAAGAACACAAGCAGCGAGAAGAAGACGAGCGTATTCCAAATGCGCCCCAGAGACTCCGGAACGCGAGAGAGCAGACCGCATGCAGTGGAGGCGGCAGGCCTAGGAAGCCCTGTGGGGTTCTGGAGCCCTTGGGGCGTCAACACCGTCTCCGAGGCCGGAGTACGGACAAGCACAGGCGCAGGAGGCCGCACGGGGCGACTTAGATCGTATGCCGCGCGCGTCGCCCGTCCCAACGCTTCCGCGCTCGCAAAACGCTTGGCCGGGTCGAGCGCCATCGACATGCAGACGGCATCGGCAAGTGGAGTGGGAATGCCGCATGCCTCACATTGCTCGCGCATGTCGAGCCCTGGTTTAGGGTCGACTCCCGTCAAGCAAAAGAACAACAGGGCCCCAAGTGCGTAGACATCGCTGCGCACACTCGTCTGCCCAAACCCATACTGCTCGGGCGGCGCATAGGGTCGCGTGCCAAACTTGACGGTGTCAGCATCGGCGCCATCGCGCCATACGCGCGCGATCCCCAGGTCGATAATCACCAGCGATGAAAATGTCAGGCCGTCATCAGGCGTATAGTTGGCACCTGTCACGATGATATTCGACGGCTTGAGGTCGCGATGGATCACCGGCGCCGACGTCTCCCCCGCCATTGCAAAACCGGCGTGGAGCTCGCCCACGGCATCGCATAGGGCAGGATACAATTCACGCGCATAATCGGGGGTGGCTCCCAGACGGTCCACCAGCGCCCCGAGTGTCTCCCCTTCGATGTATTCCATAACCACGTTGAGCTCGTCTCCCACACGACGACAATCGACGATTCTGGGCAGGTGCTCAAAACGCCTGCCTGCCCGCTGAGCGGCAAACAGACGCTCGTAT
>CAJMOL010000076.1 GCA_905215095.1 uncultured bacterium
CCACTTTGCTGGTGCAGAACGGCACTCTGAAGCAGGGCGACATCATCATCGCCGGTACCGCCGTGGGCCGCGTCCGGGCCATGGTGGGCGACAAGGGCCAGAAGCTGACCTCCGCCGGTCCCTCCGTGCCTGTGGAGATCACCGGCCTGTCTGAGACTCCCTCCGCCGGCGCCACCTTCAACGCCGTGGCCGACGAAAAGCTGGCCCGTGAGCTGGTGGAGCAGCGCAAGGCCGAGGAGAAGGCCAAGGCCGAGCGCGCTGCCGAGCGCGGCAACCGTCGCGGCAATAATGACCGTCGTGGTGGTCGTCGTAATGACCGCAACGCCTCCGACAACAACTCCGAGCGCAACGCCTCCGAAAACCGTCCACATAGCCATCGCACCAATGCCAGCAACAACGTCGCTGCTGGCATGGACTTCCCCAACCCCGACAAGCAGGGCAAGGGCAAGAAGCGCAAGGGCGGTCACAACAACGAAGAGGACCACTACAGCCGCATGGCTCGCGAGGCTGAGGAGTACAGCCGCGAGAAGGTGCTCGAGGAGGCTCGTGCCGCCGTCGAGGAGGCCTCTCGCGAGTCCACCGGTCGCCGCAAAAAGCGCAAGGAGAAGCGCGAGCGCGAGGCCGCAAAGGCTCAGGAAGAGCGCAAGATTGAGGAGGCGCTGGCCCAGGGCGTGAACCCCGAGGACCTCGACGCCATCAAGGTTTCCCAGGGCGTTACCGTCCAGGAGCTCGCCGAGGCGCTCGACGTTCCGGCCAACGACATCATCAAGCGCCTGTTCCTGCTGGGCACGCCGCTAACCATGACGCAGTCCATGTCCGACGACCTCGTCGAGCTCGTTGCCGACGACCTGGGTCGCCAGATCAAGATCATCACCCCCGAGGAGGAGAACACCTTCTCGTTCTATGACGATCCCGCCGACCTTAAGCCGCGCGCCCCGGTCGTCACCGTCATGGGCCACGTCGACCACGGCAAGACGAGCCTCCTCGACGCCATCCGTCACACCGGCGTCGCTGCCGGCGAGGCGGGCGGCATTACGCAGGCCATCGGCGCTTCGCAGGTCATGATCAACGACCGCAAGATCACCTTCATCGATACCCCCGGTCACGCGACCTTTACGGCCATGCGTGCCCGCGGCGCCAAGGTGACCGATATCGTCATCCTGATCGTGGCCGCCGACGACGGCGTCATGCCCCAGACCATCGAGTCGATCAACCACGCCAAGGCCGCCGGCGTCCCCATCGTCGTCGCCGTCAACAAGATCGATAAGCCGGGTGCCAACCCCGACCGCGTGCGCCAGGAGCTCACCGAGTACGGCATCATCCCCGAGGAGTGGGGCGGACAGAACATGTTCGTCAACATCTCGGCCAAGCAGAAGATCGGTATCGACGATCTGCTCGAGACCGTCCTGCTCCAGGCCGACGTGCTCGAGCTCAAGGCCAACCCTGATACGTTCGCTTCGGGCAACGTCCTCGAGGCTAAGCTCGACAAGGGCCGCGGCTCGGTTGCCACCGTGCTCGTGACCCGCGGTACCCTGCGCGTGGGCGACACGCTGGTCGCCGGCCTCACCTATGGCCGCGTCCGCGCCATGCTCGATCCCAAGGGCAACGCCGTTACCGAGGCCGGTCCCTCCGACGCCGTCGAGATTCTGGGCCTGCAGTCCGTCCCCAACGCCGGCGATGAGTTCCGCGTGTTCGAGGACGAGCGCGAGGCACGTGCGCTGGCCGACGAGCGTTCGCTCAAGGCCCGTATCGAGGAGCAGAGCCGCGTGAAGCACGTGACGCTCGAGAACCTCTTCGAGACCATCGCCGACGCCGAGGTCAAGGAGCTCAACCTGATCATCAAGGCCGACGTCCAGGGCTCCATCGAGGCCCTTCAGGACTCCCTCGACAAGATGGATCAGTCCGAGGTGCGCATCAACACGATTCACTCCGCCGTTGGTGCCATCAACGAGACCGATGTCGTCCTGGCCGACGCCTCCAATGCCATCATCATCGGCTTTGGCGTCCGTCCCGACGGCAAGGCCCGCTCCGCTGCCGAGCGCGAGGGCGTCGAGATCCGTTGCTACGACGTCATCTACAAGTGCCTCGAGGACCTCGACGCTGCCCGCATCGGTATGCTCAAGCCCACCGAGGTCGAGGTCTCCACGGGTTCCGCAACCGTTCTGGACACCTTCAAGGTGCCCAAGGTCGGTATCGCCGCCGGTGTCCGCGTCGAAGAGGGCGAGATCGCCGCGACCGATTCCGTACGCCTGGTGCGCGACGGCATCGTGGTCTTCAACGGCAAGATCGCCTCGATGCGCCACTACAAGGACGAGGCCAAGAGCCTCAAGAGCGGCTCCGAGGGCGGTATTGGCCTGGAGAACTTCCAGGACATCAAGCCTGGCGACACCATTGAGGGCTACCGCATCGACCAGGTTGCCCGTACCGAGTAGGGGGTAGCGCTATGAAGCAAACGCAGGCAACCCGCCGTCTGGGCGAGCAGCTTCGCGAGAAGCTCGGTTATATCCTGCTCTTTGAGGTTTCCGATCCGCGTCTCGACCTGGTCACCCTGACCGCGGTCGAGGTCGCGGTGGACCGTTCGTTCGCGCGCGTGTACGTGTCGTGCGACGCGAGCCGCTACGACGAGGTCATGGAGGCGCTCGTCAGCGCCAAGGGCCGCATCCGTAGCCTGTTGGCCCGCTCGCTCGATTGGCGCGTCACGCCCGAGCTCGATTTTCGCATCGATCGCTCGACCGATGAGGCCGAGCGCATCACGCGCGCGCTGGAAAACGTTCCCGCCACGCTTGCGATCGAAAAGGACGAGGACGGCTATCCAATAGCGGATGCCGCCCAGGAGGCAGCTTTAGATGAGTAATTCCGCCGACCTCGCATCGTGCGAGTCTGCAGATATTCAGCGACGCATCCTCGAGCTCATCGAGGGTGCGTCCTCCATTGCGATTTCGGGACATACGTCTCCCGATGGCGACGCCCTGGGCTCCGTGCTGGGTCTGGGCTTATCGCTTATGAAGTTTTTCCCCAACAAGGACATTGCCCTGCTGCTGGCAGACGATGACCCGGTTCCGCGCATTTACCGCTTTATGGAGGGTGCCGACCGTCTGTTGCCGGCATCTGCGTATACCGGCAATCCGGACCTGTTCATCTCGGTGGACGTGCCGGTCGTCGAGCGTCTGAACAACTCCGCCGAGGTGCTCCGCCGCTCGTCGCATGTGGTGTGCTTCGATCATCATCCGGCGCGCGAGGAATTTGCCGAGCTGAGCCTGAGGTGCGTCGGCGCCGCGGCCTGCGCCATGATTATCGACCGCTTTTTGGACAATTGCGGCATTGTGGCTCGCGATGGTGTCGCGACTTGCCTGCTTTGCGGCCTGGTGACCGATACCGGTCGTTTTCAGTACCAAAACGCCGATGCTGCTGCGTTCCATGCCGCCTCGCGCCTGGTCGCGCACGGTGCCGATCCGGCGCGCGTCGCGCTCGAGGTCTACCAGAGCATGCGCGTGGAGTTCTTGCATCTCAAGTCCATCGTTATGGGTCGTATCAAGACCGTGGCGCACGGTCGCGTGGCATATAGTTATGCGTACCAGAGCGACCTCGAGGCCTGCGGCGTCACTTCGGATGAGTGCGACGGTCTGGTCGATGTGGTGCGTTCAGTGATGGGCGTTGAGGTCTGCCTGTTCCTAAAGGGCATCGAGGGCGATACCAAGGTGCGCGGTAACCTGCGCTCCAAGGGTGACCTCGATGTGTCCGAGATCGCTGCCAACTTTGGCGGTGGCGGGCATCATGCCGCCGCCGGCTTTTCCAACAACGGAACGATTCGCGAGACGCTCGCCGTGGCACTTCCCATGCTGGCCGAGCTGGTGGGGGAGGATCCCGCTTCGGTGACCGTCGAGCTCTAACATTTTGGATGGTACATGGCTCGTCGTACGCCTTCTCAATTGAATATGCTGCTCGCCGTCGATAAGCCGGTGGGTTGTACGTCCCACGACGTGGTATCGCAGTGCCGACGCGCCCTTCATGAGCGACGTGTCGGCCATGCTGGTACGCTTGACCCCATGGCCTCGGGTGTCATGGTGGTGGGCGTGGGCCAGGCGACCCGTCTGCTGGGCATGCTAACTCTCGATACCAAAAGTTATGTCGCCGACATTTCGTTTGGCGTCGAGACCAATACCGATGACGCGGAGGGCGAGGCCGTCCGCACGGTGCCCGTTGCCCCCGAGCTGCGCGATCTCGCTTACGCCCGTGAGCAGCTCGCCGCTATGCTTGGCCCGCAGATGCAGGTGCCGCCAGCGTTTTCGGCCATCTCGGTCAATGGCGTTCGCGCCTATAAGAGTGCTCGCGAGGGCAATGCGGTTGAGTTGCCCCCGCGCCCCGTCGAGGTCTATGCCGCCGACCTGATCGCCGTGGGCGGCGAGGGCGATACGTGCGTCTGGACCGTGGCGTTTTCGGTAAGCAAAGGCACCTACATTCGCGCGCTCGCTCGCGATCTGGGTCGTGCCTGCGATAGCGCTGCACATATTTCCGCGCTGCGCCGTACGGCCTCCGGCGTGGTTTCCATTGGCGCCTGTCATGCGGTAGAGGAGCTCTCTACCGAGTCCGCTGCAAGCTTCGCTCTGGATCCCATCGCCGCCCTAGGTGCCACGCGTGTCGATTTGCCGGGAAATCTTGCAGACGACCTGCTTTGTGGCCGCCGCATTCCCGTTGAACGCGCGCTTGCGGACTTCGATACGGCGAAGGCGCCGTTCGCGCTCGTACTCGATGGGGGATTGAAGGCGCTTGCCCGAATCGAAGGCGGCCGCTTTGTGATGGAGCACGTCTTTCCGCAGGCGATCGGCGGTGTTCGATGATGCTGGCGCCCCACGAGCTCGCGCGTGTCTTTTTCGCGGGTGAGTTGGATGAGGCCCGTATCGTTTCTGCCGATGCATTTGATGGGTGCGAGTTCCTCGGTGCCGCGTCGATCGCCATTGGCGTGTTTGATGGCGTGCATCGTGGGCACCAAGAGCTGATCGACGCGGTTATTCGCGATGCACATGATCACGGTAGCAAAGCGGTCGTCGTCACCTTCGATCCCGATCCGGACGTCGTGGTGAGTCCGTCGCCCGCTCAAAAATTGATGACGACGGCCGACCGCCTGCATGCCCTGGCTCAAACCGGGGTCGATGCGGTGGTGGCCGTTCCCTTTACGCCCGCCGTGGCGGCACTCGACCATGTCGGGTTTCTGGCGCTGTTGTCGCGCGTTGTCGATATTCGCTCCATTCGCGTAGGCAGCGACTTTAGGCTCGGCTGCGGCGGCGCTTCGGGCGTTGCCGAGATGCGCGCCTGGGGCACTGAGCGTGGGGTTGACGTTTACGGTCACGACCTTCTCTGCGTTAACGGGCAGACCGTCTGCGCCACGCGCGTCCGCCATGAGCTGGGTCAGGGTCATGTGGAGCTGGCTGCCGAGCTTCTCGGCCGTCCCTATATGCTGCGCGGCGTTGTGGCAGCTGGCCGTCACGAGGGCTCCGACATGGGCTTTCCCACGGCAAACATCCAGGTGCCCGACGGCATCCAAGTGCCTGCCGATGGCGTGTATGAGGGTCTGGTGCTGGTCGACGATACCGTATGGCCTGCTGCCGTTAACGTCGGTCTGCCGCCGACCTATGCCGATGATGCCGCCTCGGCGCATCTCGAAGCCAACTTGATCGGCTATGCGGGCGACCTGTATGGCGCTTCCGTGTCGCTGGCGTTTACGCGCTGGCTGCGTCCGTCTCGCGTGTTCGATTCCCTGGACGAGCTTATCGCGACCGTCGAGGGTAATATCGACGATATCCGTCATAACTTGGGTGAGCAGGGGGTGAGTATCCGTGATTAGCGATGAGGAAAAAGATCAGGTACGCGCGGCGTCGGACCTGGTTGCCATCGTGCAGGAAACGGTTGAGCTCAAGCCCCGCGGCCATGAGTTTTGGGGCTGCTGCCCGTTTCATGGCGAAAAGACCCCATCGTTTCATATTATCCCTGCTACGCAGGTGTGGCACTGCTTTGGCTGCGGCGAGGGCGGCGACGTCTTTACCTATATCATGAAGCGCGAGAACCTGAGTTTTCCCGAGTCGATCCGCTATTTGGCTGATCGCGCGGGCATTGAACTCCACGATACCGGTGCGCAGCGCGATCGCGGCACCAAGCGTGCCCGCATCTATGATCTGTGTGCCGAGACGGCTCAGTTCTACCACACCATGCTTATGCGCGGTAAGGACAGCCGTCCGCGCGAGTACTTTGCCAGTCGTGGCATGGGCGGAGATGTCTGCCGACGCTACTGCCTGGGCTTTGCGCCGGGTCGTAACATGCTGGTGACTCATCTGTCGCAGGCGGGCTTTACCCCGCAGGAGATGATTGACGCCAACGTGGCCGTGAGCCGCGGGCGCGGACAGCTTGCCGACCGGTTTTACGACCGCGTGATGTTTCCCATCTTTGATGAGCAGGGTCACAATATCGCCTTTGGCGGGCGTATCATGGGCGATGGTCAGCCTAAGTACCTCAACACTGCCGAGACGAGCGTGTTTCATAAAAAGCGAAACCTCTACGGCTTTAACTGGGCCAAGGAGTTTATCGTCGCGCAGGATACCGCCATCGTGGTGGAGGGGTATACCGACTGCATCGCCTGCTGGGAGGCAGGGATCAAAAACGTCATCGCCACGCTGGGCACGGCGCTGACGGAACATCACGTGAAGACGCTCACCCGCTTTGCCAAGCGCATTGTATATATGTTCGATGGCGACGCCGCCGGTCAAAAGGCTGCGCGCCGCGCGATTCAGTTTATCGAGCAGGATTCGATGGACCTGCGCTGCGTGGTGCTGCCTGACGGCAACGACCCCATGGAGTTCATCACGGCGCATGGCGGCGAGGCACTGCAGGCGCGCATTGACGCGGCCGAGCCCCTCATGGATTTTGTGTACCGCTCGCTACAGGAGTCGAGCGACATTACCACGCCGGGCGGTCGCGCCAAAGCGCTCGAGGATGCGCTGACGCTTATCTATCCGCTGCGCGACAGCTATATGATTGACACGTACTTTATCCAGATTGCCGATCTGCTGGGTTTGGACCTGGAGACCGTGCGCGCGAGTTCGGGTCGTGTGTTTCGCGATGTCGCCAAGCGCGAGGA
>CAJMOL010000077.1 GCA_905215095.1 uncultured bacterium
CAGGGCACCATGCCGCTGCCCTACGGCGTGGCCTACACTGTCAAGATGTCGAAGAAGGGCCCGCACGAAATCGAAGGCTATTTCGACTTCGTCGTGCCGCCGGTCGAGGGCTTCTGCCGACATGACATGGCTGGGGCTTACCCTCCGACGCGCCCTTGCGCATATTTCCTTATCGGTTTTGAAACCGAGAAAGAGCTGATGATTGATTGGGTCGACCGCAATACGTACATGGAGCGGCTTTGGGCGATCGAGGACACCCGGGACATCAAGGTGATCACGGGGATGCGCCGCTCTGGTAGGTCCGAGCTTATGAAGGCGTTCTCCGCCTCCGTTGCTCGGAGGGACCCATCCTCCAACAACGTCTACATCGATCTGCTGGACCTCGACTACGAGCCGCTGCTTGAGTATCACACGCTGTATCACGAAATCATCGAGCGGCACAAAGAGGGCACCCGCAACCGTCTCTTCATCGACAAGGTGCAGCTGTGCGAGGGTTTCGAGAAAGCAATTAACAGCATTCACGCACGTGGCGGATGGGATATCTACCTCACGGGATCGAACGCGTTCCTCCTGAGTTCGGACCTGGCAACCCTGTTCACAGGGCGCCACGGGGAGGTGCACATCCTCCCCTTCAGCTTCGGCGAATACCGCTCCTACTTCGACGAGCAGGGGGCCGTCGACGACGACTTCGACGGATTCATCAGGCGCGGCGGGCTCGCCGGGTCCTACGATTACGATGACATCTCGGAGTCGTACGGTTTCCTTCGGCGCGGGATTGGGACCCACCGTCGATCTAGAGACACTCGGTCAGAATCTGGAACACCTCGCTGCGCTCCAGTTTCTTGGCGCAGCCGCCGGTGAGCACGCAGGTGTCCGCAACCTTGTGCAGTGTCTCGTCGGACGCGTCGGAGCCCATCTCGGCGAAGCTCGTGGGAAGCCCCATCTCGCCGATGAACGTTTGCAGGCGGTCGATGCCCTCCAGCGCCACCGTAAGGTCGTCTTTGCCCTTGGCGTCGACGCCCCACACCTCGCGCGCCCAACGGGCGAACTGCGCGGGCGCCTCGGGGGCCAGGTGGCGGTAGAGCGCAGGGTGGATGACCGCGAGGCCCATTCCGTGGTTGGTGTGGGTGTACGCGCCGTACTGGTGCTGAATCATGTGCGCCTGGAAGTCCGTTGACTTGCCGATCTTGAGCATGCCGTTCTCGGCCATGGCGGAGTCGTATACGAGCTCGCTTCTGGCATCGAGGTTCTGGTCGTCGTCCGCGATGATCCGCATGTTGCGGATGACGTTACGCTGGATGGCGAGGTTGATGTCGTCGGTGACGTTGCGTCCGCGCGGGCTTCCGAAATAGCTCTCCATGCAGTGCGAGAGCGTGTCGAACGCGCCGCTCATGAACTGCGCGTGCGGTACGGTGAGCGTGAGCGCCGGGTCGAGCGCCGCCCACATGGGCATCGCCCCCAGATAGGCGCCCTTCACGTGTGTCTCCTCGTTGGTGATGACGGCCCCGTTGTTCTGCTCGGCGCCCGTGCCGGAGAGTGTCACGATGCAGCCCATGGGGATGAACGAGCTCGGCATCTTGCCGTCGACGTGCTCGAACGTCTCGATGTCCTCATCAAGCATCGCCTGCGCGGAGATCACCTTGCAGCAGTCGAAGACCGACCCGCCGCCGACGGCGAGAATGAAGTCGACCTGCTCCTCGCGTGCGAGCGCGGCGCCTTCCTGGCACTTCTCGTAGGTCGGGTTGGGCATGATGCCGCCGAAGTCCACCACGCGCTTGCCCGCGCTCGTGAGCTTATCGACCACGTGGCCGTAGACGCCGGTTCGCTTGACCGAACCTCCGCCGTAGGCGAGCATCACTGTCTTGCCCATGGCACCCATCTCGGCGTCGAGTGCCTGGTCCATGGCCCCCTCGCCGAAGTAGTTCCTGACCGGGTAGTCGTACGTGAATGAGTTCATGGCAATTCCTCCTAGTAAGTTATCAGTGCGGTCTGACCGCTGGTCTACACGTTGCGCACGAGCCCGGACAGCCATTCGATGGTGGCGGGGTCGTGGTGGTCGAAGAACGCGCTGCGCCCGGTGTCGAGCGCGGCGATGGCGACCATCTCGTCGTCGCCCAGCGCGAAGTCGAAGACGTCGAAGTTTTGCTCCATGCGATCGCGGTGCGTGCTCTTAGGGATGCAGACCACACCGCGCTGCAGCAGCCAGCGCAGCACGACCTGGGCGACCGTCTTGCCGTGCGCCTCGCCGATGCGAGCGAGGACCTCGTTGCGGAAGAGGTCGTTTCTGCCCTCCGCAAAGGGCGCCCAGCCCTCCATGGCTACCTCCTTGCCGACCATGTACTCCTGCGCCTCGCGCTGCTGGAAGAACACGTTGCACTCGACTTGGTTCACGGCGGGGGCGATGCGGTTGAACGAGATGAGGTTTGCGAGGTGATCGGGGTAGAAGTTAGCTGTGCCTATGACGCGGATAACGCCCTGCTCGTAGAGCTCCTCCATGGCGCGCCACGCGCCGAAGACGTCGCCGAACGGCTGATGGATGAGGTAGAGGTCGACGTAGTCGAGCCCCAGCCGCTTGAGCGACGCGTCGAAGCCGCGCTTGGCCCCCTCGTAGCTCACATCCGACATCCACAGCTTGGTCGTCACGAACACCTCGTCGCGCGGCAGACCGCTCGCACGAATGGCGGCCCCGACCGCCTCTTCGTTGCCGTAGCTCGCGGCCGTGTCGAGCAGCCGGTAGCCGACCGAGAGCGCGTCCTCCACGGCGCGCTGGCATTCCGCGGCGTCCGGGATCTGGTACACGCCGAAGCCGAGCTGCGGCATCCTGACGCCGTTGTTCAAGGTGATGTAGTCCATGGTACCTTCCTTCCTCGCAACTTGACGTATCCACCATACGAGGGGCGCCGTACCGGCGGAAGTTTCCGTTGGTGAGGGTTCTATAACGCTGGGGTGCGCACGGGGTTATAATCCGCGGGTTCTAGGCGTCACCTCAAAGAGATCGGCGCCGAGCTCGTCGGCGATGGCCTGAGCTACGACAGCGGTGTGGCCCTGTGCCGAGTAGCAGGCCACGAGGACGTTGCCGTCTGCAGCGGGCACTGCGGCGGGCTCGTCCTCGACAGCCGACTGGTCCTCGGCGGCGGCTTGGTTGGTCCGTTATCGTCTGAGCGCTACTCCTGCGCGTCGAAATCGGGGCGTATGGCCAGGTAGCCCTCGAGTGCTTCCTCAGTGGCGGTGTAGTAGGTCATGGTCCCGTCGAGCTTGGCAATCTCGGCCATCTCGTCTTCGGTGAGGGAGAAGTCGAAGATGTTCGCGTTGTCGGCGATGTGGGCGGGGTTCTTGGAGCCGGGGATGATGGAGGTTCCCATCTGCACGTGCCAGCGCAGGATCACCTGGGCCGGGGTCTTGCCGTACTTCTCGGCGAGAGCGACGAAGACGGGCTCCTCCAGAAGACCTTTGTCGCCGTGGCCGAGCGGGTACCACGCCTCGATCACCGTGCCGTACGGCGCGAGGTAGGCGCGCAGGTCGCGCTGGGCGTGGTAGGGGTGGCACTCAACGGTCACGAGCTGCGGCTTGATGTCGGCGACCTCGATGACCTCGGCAATCTTGTCTTGCGGGAAGTTGGAGAGGCCGAGGGCGCGCACCTCGCCCGCGCGGTAGGCCTCCTCCATCGTGCGCCACGCGGCCAGGTAGTCGCCTACCGGCTGGTGCAGGATGAGCATGTCGACGTAGTCGAGCCCTAGGCGCTGGAGCGTGGCGTCCACCGCCGGCATGCCCGCGTCGTAGACACTCGGCCAGAGCTTGGTGGAGACGAAGATCTTGTCGCGTGCGATGCCGCTCTTGGCGATGGCACGGCCCACGGCGCGCTCGTTCATGTAGGCGTTGGCGGTGTCGATGTGCTCGTAGCCAGCCGCGAGCGCGGCGGTTGCGGCCGCCTCGGCCTCGACCGGGGTCATGAGGAAGGTGCCCAAACCCTCGATGGGCATCTCTACGTCGTTGTTGAGCTTCAGATACTTCATGGTCTCCTCCTTAATGGTGACTTTTCGAATACAAGGCTACGGCGTTTACTGACGCGCGAGAAGTTCACGTTGGAATGATGGATATAACCATGGGGTATATACGGCACATAATGCGTGACAGGAGGATCGATGTACAACCCACAGCTTGACACTTTCATCCGCGTGGCGGAGGCGGGCAGCTTCTCCAAGGCGGCACAAGAGTCCTTCATCACGCCCACGGCCGTCATCAAGCAGATGAACCTGCTGGAGTCGCGGCTAGGCCTTACGCTGTTCCACCGATCGCATCAGGGGCTTTCGCTTACGCGAGCAGGCAGGTCGCTGCTCGCCGACGCCCGCCATATCGTGCAGTACTCTCAAGAATCAATCGCACGCGCCCGCGTCGCCGAGCGTGGAGAGAAGCGCATCATCCGCGTGGGAGTGTCGCTCATGACGCCCAGCACGCCGCTCACGAAGCTATGGCCGAAGGTGAAGGAACGTTGCCCTGGCATGAGCCTTCAGGTGGTCACGTTTGAAAACACACCCTCGGCGGCGCGCGGTTTGGCGAACCTCGGGCAAGACATGGATATCGTGGCGGGGATTTTCGACGATGCCTTTCTTAAAGAGCGCGGGTGCCTGGGCCTCGAGCTTTCGCGCGAGCCGCTCTGGTGCGCCGTTCCCGTCGACAGCGAACTCGCCAAACGCGACATCGTCACATTCGACGACCTCCACAATCACAGTCTTATGCTTATACGCCGGGGCTGGAACGCCGAAATCGACCGCGTGCGCGACGAGATACTCTTGCATCATCCTCAAATCGCGCTCGTAGACTTCCCGCAATATCGGGTGGAGGTGTTCAATCGCGGCGCGAACGAGGACCTCGCGCTTGCGACGCTGCCGTTGTGGGCCAACGTCCACCCCATGCTCAAAACCGTCCCTACCGATTGGGACTGTCTCGTGTCTTACGGGCTGCTTCATTCGTCGCACCCCGCAGACCATGTGCGGGAGTTCCTCGATGCGGTGTCTGCCGCGCTCGAGGCAGAGCATCGATAGGCAATCGCGAACAGATGCGCTTATGCCTATGGGAATAACGGGAATAACAGCCTCCGGACCCTCTGGTTCGGAGGCTTTCTTTTTCGTTCTGCTCGGAAAGAGCCCCTTGCCAAAGCCCCTTGAGCATCGGGCGGCATTATTGAGCGTGGGCGTTATTGTAGGTATCTTTGATCTCTTCCGGCAAATCGTCGGGGATCAGCGCCTTCAGTCTATCCTCGTTGCCATCCTGAATCGCCTGCTCGTAGTACCAGCATTTGAACTTCAACATGTCCAGCGCGCGGTTCATCTTCGCGATCTCCGACTCCATGTGGGTCTTCCGCTCCTCGAACATGGCCTTGCGCTTGGGATATGTCGATGGGCCCTCCGCACACCATTCCATGAACAGCCGGATGTCCTTGATCTCCATCCCAGCCTTCTTTAAGCATTCGATGACCCGAAGCGCCTCGAGTTCCGTATCGCCGAATCGGCGAATGCCGGATGTCC
The DNA here is from genome assembly GCA_905215095.1 of uncultured bacterium. Classification (GTDB taxonomy): domain Bacteria; phylum Actinomycetota; class Coriobacteriia; order Coriobacteriales; family Coriobacteriaceae; genus Collinsella. The sequence goes on from CAJMOL010000077.1 coordinate 5,526, forward strand.
GCTCCAATTCCGGGAACAATCCCTGCTTGTCGTAATAGCGCAGCGTGGAAACGGGCAGACCGAACATATCCGCCACCTGTCCGATTGTGTACATGGTTCCTCCGGACAAATCTCGAATTTACTCCTTGACCTAAAGTTAGGTTTAGGTATTACCTTTATTTTCGTCAATATATATAAGGAGTGCAAGGGATTTTCGCCAAAGGCGCGCGCTTGCCGGAACGGTTTTCGCCGGCGGCGTGAACGGCGTGGGCGAAATCGCCGGGCATCCCGCTCTGGAGCAGGCGCATCGAATGGGCATGGAAATCTAGGCGCGGCTTAGCTGCGCGAAAGCAGTTTGTACTCAAAACCATCGACAGGAGGAATCAAACATGACGATTAAGCAGACGGCGGGCAGAGATGCCCTGGGGGAATTCGCCCCCAAATTCGCTCAGCTCAATGACGATGTGCTGTTCGGCGAGGTGTGGAGCCGAGAAGACGGGCTTTCCCTTCGAGACCGCAGCGTGGTGACGGTGGTGGCCCTAATGGCGCAGGGGCTGACGGACTCTTCGTTCCAATATCATCTGATGTCCGCAAAGAACAATGGCGTGACCAGGGCTGAGATAGCGGAAATCCTTACGCATGCGGCGTTTTACGCGGGATGGCCCAAGGCGTGGGCGGCCTTTCGCATGGCGAAGGAGGTCTGGGCGGATGGCGACGCCGCCGACGCAAGAGCTGAGCACCAAAACGAGATGGCCTTTCCTATCGGCGCCCCCAACGACGCATTTGCGAAGTACTTTATCGGGCAAAGCTACCTCGCGCCCCTTTCCACCAAGCAGGTCGGCGTCTACAACGTGACGTTCGAACCCGGCTGCCGCAACAACTGGCACATCCATCACGCCAAAAGCGGCGGCGGACAGATCCTCGTCTGCGTGGCTGGTCGAGGGCTTTACCAGGAATGGGGCAAACCGGCACAGGAGCTGTGCCCTGGCGATGTAGTAAATATTCCCGCGGGCGTAAAGCACTGGCACGGTGCGGCGCCCGACAGCTGGTTCTCCCATCTCGCGGTGGAGGTTCCGGGCGAGGAGACCTCCAACGAGTGGTTGGAGCCCGTGGACGACGAGCAATACCTTAAAGCGACTGACAAGGAGGTTTAGGTATGGAACAGTTGAATCTGACGCAGGAATGGGACAAAGTATTTCCCAAAAGCGACAAGGTTGAGCACAGCAAGGCGACCTTCCATAACCGATACGGCATCACGCTGGTGGCTGACGTCTACGTGCCTAAGAACGCGGAAGGCAAGCTGCCCGCCATCGCCGTCAGCGGCCCTTTTGGCGCGGTGAAGGAGCAGTCCTCCGGTCTGTATGCGCAGAAAATGGCGGAGTTGGGCTTTTTTGCAATTGCCTTTGACCCGTCCTATACCGGCGAGAGCGGCGGCACACCCCGCTATGTAGCATCGCCGGACATCAACACCGAGGACTTCTGCGCAGCGGTGGATTTCCTCTCTGTGCAGGAAAGCGTTGACCCGGAGCGTA
>CAJMOL010000078.1 GCA_905215095.1 uncultured bacterium
CGTCTTGCGCAGGACCTGACCGAGCGAAAAGTTAACCCGTGCCGCCCGGCCAGGCCCGATGGGACGGCTACCGAGCCGCCAAGATGGCGTCGATGAGCGTCAGTACGCCCCCGTCGTTGTTGCTCGGAATGCGCCACTTAGCATGCGCGTTCATGTGCTCCTCGGCATTGTCCACGATAAAGCTATGCCCGACGCGCTCCAGCATGGGGATGTCGTTGTAGGTGTCGCCCACGGCGGCGGCGTCGGCGATATCGATGCCCAGGTGTTCGCACAGGTGCGCGACGCCGGCGCCCTTGTCGACACCCAGGTTCATAAAGTCGATCCACTCGCGCCCGGCGTTGGTGACGTAGAGCTTGTCCGAGAACTCGGGGCTATAGGTCTCGCGGAAAGCGGGCTCGGCGTCGTAGCCGGGGAAGAAGACCGAAATCTTGTTGGACTCGAAATCAATGCCCTCAAAGCTGTCGACGTAGTTGATTGTGTTGTAGTAGACGCTGATCTCGTCGTGGTATTGATGGTCGCGGGCAAGCACGTAAAACTCGTCGAAGCAGCACAGGACGGGAACGGCGCGAGGATCCTCCGAGGCACGGCTCAAGACCTGCTGATACAGCTCCACGTCAATATTGCTCTTATAGATATAGCTGCCGCGATAGATCACGCACGCTCCGTTGTCGGGACAAAAGGCGAGGCGGTTCTTGATGTCCTCGAACATCTCCTCGAGCTTGGGGGCTGGACGTCCGCTAGCGGGGCAGAATACGATGCCGGCGTCGGCGAGCTTGTCCAAGCGCTCATCAAGACCCTGCGGCAACACGCGCTCGTCGGTGAGAAGCGTCTTGTCCATGTCGACGGCGATGAGCTTAATGTTTCCGATATTGGCGTCCGATTCGTAAGTTTGCATAAAAGCGAGCCTTTCGTTTCGAAATTGTTTCAGATGTTATAACCATCAACTCGTAGTCAGGCGTATTTTCGCAGGAACGCAGCGTATTTGCACTGCATTTCACAAACTAATGAAAAAACTTTTCAGAAATTTGAATTTGCCGCTTGTGCAGCGGGCACTTTATCGTAATATAGCGAACATCGAAAACGGAGACGGCAAAATAGCCGCTTACCGAGAAAAAGGTACCGTTTACGATATTTGAATTGCGCCCGGCGATAGGTGAAAGGAGAGGCAGATGCAGTTCGTAAAGATCATCACTACTGCAGACAATGCCATCCGACGCCAGCGCGCAATTTCCCGACGACGATAACAATCGTCTCTGTCCGCATGGGGCGAATTGCCTCAACAGAGTCATTTTGAGGTCGTTGGGTTTTAGCACGACATTGCTGCATGTTTCTAGGGCATGTATGTGCTGATTTTTGCTATTTAACCTGATATTGCACGGTATATGACCTTGAAATGACTTGCAACTGACCGATGTTCTAACTAGCTACCAAGGGCGAAAGGAAACAGCCATGAGCAAGGAAAAAGTCGTTCTCGCATATTCCGGTGGTCTTGATACATCCGTATGTGTCAAGTGGCTCCAGGACGAGAAGAATCTCGATGTCGTTTGTGTCTGCGGCAACGTGGGCCAGGAAGAGACCGGACTGGATGCCAAGAAGCAGAAGGCGCTCGACCTGGGCGTTCTCGATTGCCAGGTGCTCGACCTGCGCGACGAGTTCTCCGATGAGTTCCTGACCAAAGCCATCGCCGCAAACTCCATGTACGAGAACAAGTATCCGCTGCTTTCCGCCCTGTCTCGCCCGCTGCTCGCCAAGAAGCTTGTCGAGGTCGCTCACGAGTTTGGCGCGACCTACGTCGCCCACGGCTGCACCGGCAAGGGTAACGACCAGGTTCGTTTTGAGGCTGCCGTCAAGGCCCTCGACCCCGAGCTCAAGGTTATCGCCCCGGTTCGCGAGTGGGATCTGAAGTGCCGTCCCGACGAGGTCGCCTATGCCCACGCCCACAACGTGCCGGTTCCCGAGGGTGCCAACGACAACCCCTATTCCATCGACGACAACCTGTGGGGTCGTGCTATTGAGTGCGGCCACCTGGAGGATCCCTGGAACGAGCCTCTCGACGACGCCTGGGTTATGACCAAGAATCCCGAGGACACGCCCGACACCCCGACGTATACCGAGATTGAGTTTGAGGCCGGCATGCCCGTCGCCGTCGACGGCAAGAAGATGAAGCTTTCCGAGATCGTCATCGCCCTCAACAAGATTTCGGGCGACAACGGCTTTGGCCGTCTCGACCTGGTTGAGGATCGTCTGGTGGGCCTCAAGAGCCGCGAATGCTATGAGGTTCCTGGAGCCCTGACGCTCATCACCGCCCACAAGGCACTCGAGGACATCTGCGTCGAGGGCGACCTGCTCAAGACCAAGATCAAGCTCGAGCAGGATTGGGCCACCGCCGTGTATAACGGTCAGTGGTACAGCCCGCTCAAGAACGCGCTCGACGCCTTTATGGCCGACACCCAGAAGTTCGTGACCGGCACCGTCCGTCTGAAGTTCTTTAAGGGCAACTGCCATGTCGTCGGCCGCAAGAGCCCCTTCAGCCTCTACGACTACGGTCTGGCTACCTACGACCGCGACACCACGTTTGACGAGAAGGCCAGCGCCGGCTTTATCGAGATCGATACGCTGTCGCTCAAGACGTGGGCCAAGGTCCAGGGTCCCAGCTCTGCTGCCGCTCAGGCTTAAGTCTTCCTTCCCTTGGTATCCGCGCGGCCCATCCGCGTGATACATAACGGGCGCATGGGGTCCCTACCTTTCGTTATGCTTGCTGACACTTCTTAACATCGGTGGCCCCTACGTTCCGCCCGCATATATGATGCCGCGTCTGCGGCTGAGTCCGAGCCCCGCCGGGGTTGTCCGGCGGGGCTCCTTCTATCAATTTGGCGGCTCTGCACCTATATATATAAGGAGTATCCATTATGTTCAATGCTATTGCGCATGCTTTACTTGCCCTCGCGCCCGAGTTCGATGCTGCAAGGGTCGAGGACGTCCCTATGAGCCTGAAGGCCTGGATCGATGGTTCGCAGGGCAACATCCGGAGGGAGACGTTGGGCGCCAAGTGCATGGCGCGTCACTTCTTTGCAAATTAGCTACATGGCTCTGCACACGGTGGGGAATGTGTAAAACTAGCGGTTGAAAAATCGCTTTAGCGATATGGCGCATTGCTTTGGGCGCTTGTTTTGGAATTTGGAGAAAGGGGACGGTTCCATGGCTCTTTGGGGCGGTCGTTTTGAGGCGGGCGTGGCCGAGGTCACGCAGGAGTTTGGCGCGTCGCTGCCGGTCGACAAACATCTCTATAAGCAGGATATCGCCGGCTCTAAGGCGCATGCCAAGATGCTGGCGGCCCAGGGCATCATCAGTGCCGAGGACGAGCAGGCGATTGCCAAGGGCCTGACCGGAATCGAACAGGATATCGATGCCGGCAACTTCACCTTCGACATCAACGACGAGGACATCCATATGTCCATCGAGAGCGAGCTGACGCGCCGCATCGGAGAGGCCGGTAAGCGCTTGCATACCGGACGTTCGCGTAACGACCAGGTTGCGACCGACACGCGCCTGGGCGTCAAGGCGCTGGCCAAGGAGCTCATGGAGGCCAATCTTGAGCTGCGCCACGTGCTGGTGGATGCGGCCAAGAAGTACGACAAGGTGATTTTGCCGGGCTACACGCACATGCAGCACGCTCAGCCCGTGCTTCTGTCGCATCATCTGCTGGCGTATTCCTGGATGTTCGCGCGCGACTTTACACGCCTGAAGGCCGCCTTTGATGCCGCCGACAACTGCCCGCTGGGTGCCGCCGCGCTTGCCGGTACGAGCTATCCGCTCGATCGCCAGATGACGGCTGCTGAACTTGGCTTTGCGGGCGTGATTCCCAACTCGCTCGATGCGGTTTCCGACCGTGATTTCCTGCTCGATCTGCATTACGCCGGATCCGTCATGGCGATGCACCTGTCGCGTCTTTCCGAGGAGATCGTGCTGTGGTCGAGCTCCGAATTTGGCTTTATCACGCTTTCCGACTCGTACTCCACCGGGTCGTCCATCATGCCGCAGAAAAAGAATCCCGACTTTGCCGAGCTTATCCGCGGCAAGAGCGGCCGTGTGTATGGCAACCTGGTGCAGCTGCTCGTGACCATGAAGGGCCTGCCGCTTGCTTATAACAAGGACTTGCAGGAGGACAAGGAGGGCGCGCTCGATACCGCCCATACGCTCATGCAGTGCCTGTCCGTTATGGCCGGAATGATTTCGACCTGGACCGTCAATGAGGATGCCATGGCGCGCGAGTGCGGCGTGGGGCACCTTGCCGCTACCGATGTTGCCGATTACCTGGCCAAGCGTGGTCTGCCGTTCCGTGAGGCACATGCCGTGGTGGGGCATCTGGTCCTGATGTGCGAGAAGCGCGGCTGCAATCTTGAGGACCTGCCGTTTGAGGTGTTCCAGGAGGCAAGCCCGCTCTTTGAGCGCGACATTACCGAGGCGCTTGACATCCCGTCGATTGTCGCCGCGCGCACGACCGAGGGCGGCACCGCTCCTGCCGCCGTTGCCGTGCAGCTGCAGCGTGCCGAGTCACAGCTCGTGGCCGACGAGGGCGTTTTTGGATCGCTGACCAAGGTCGTCGAGATGGGCCACGGGGCAAAGTAGAGGTTTGGCTGAAGACGTATTGTCCATTTATTGATAAATCGTTTTCGCTTTGCGGGCGCCTGCTGATGTGGGCGCCCGTATTTTGTTGCTATGGGGGAGGGGCTTGTCGAGAACTTCTGTAGGACCTTTGGGCAGGTTGTGAAGGGGGTACGTTCACGGGTGGCAACCGACCGTCTGCTCTGTTCGGTGCGGTTGATAGGCGGTCGGATGGTACTCTAATCGGGCTTCGAAACAGAAGTGACATATATGGAACGCTTCAATAAATTGCAACGTTTCAATAAACAGCTTTTTGTTTAACTGCAGCTAAAACTCTGTTACGATGCAGTCCAGGCGGGTGCCGGAATGGGACTTGGGCACGCGCGAACCTACTTGAAAGGCTACTTTTATGGCTATCGAAAAGACCTTCATCATGATTAAGCCCGACGCCGTGCGCAATCGCAAAATCGGCGAGATTGTTGCTCGCATTGAGCGCAGCGGTCTTGTCATCGAGCGCATGGAGATGACCACGCTCGAGCGCGCTACCGTCGAGGAGCACTACGCCCATCTGGCCGACAAGCCCTTCTTTGGCGGTCTCTGCGACTTTATGACGAGCGGTCCGATCGTCAAGATGGTCGTTTCCGGTCTCTCCGCTGTTGCTAAGATGCGCACCCTCATGGGCGCTACCAACCCGCTTGAGGCTGCTCCTGGTACCATCCGCGGCGACTTTGCCGTCGATGTCAACGCCAACGTGATCCACGGCTCCGACTGCCTGGAGAACGCCAAGATCGAGATCAAGCGCTTCTTTGGCTAAACCAGCTTTGACTCCTTAAATCTGTTAGCGTGTGGCTTGGGCGCCGCGGAACTCCATCCGCGGCGCCCTTTTATTCCAAAATCTATGAAGGGGCCCGCTCGGACATGTGTTCCGAGCGGGCCCCTTCTGTTAGCTTGTGGCACTGAATAGTTTAGGCTTCGTCGATGACCTTGAGGCCGCGTGTGTGGTCGATCTCGTTGAGGAGGTTAACGCGACGCTCGTGACGACCGCCCTCAAACTCGGCGTCGAGCCACTCGTCGACAATCATCTTGGCGAGCTCGGAGCCCACGACGCGGGCGCCAAAGGCGAGCACGTTGGTGTTGTTGTGCATACGGGAGAGCTTGGCGCTGAAGGGCTCGGAGCATACAACGGCGCGAACACCTTCGACCTTGTTGGCGGCCAGGCTGATGCCGACGCCGGTACCGCAGATCAGGATACCCAGGTCGACGTCACCGTTGGCCACGGCCTTACCCACCTTGTAGCCGGCGATGGGGTAATCGAAGCTCTCGGAGGTGTCGGTGCCAAAGTTCACGACCTCGCAGCCGCGCTCCTTCAGGTGCTCGGAAATGATGTTCTTGAGCTCGACGGCGGCGTGGTCGTTACCGATACCAATCTTCATGAGTGGTTCCTCTCTGGTCCGTGCGGCGGAATTGCTAAAGGTTTTACCGCGTTCGACTGCATGATAGCGCGACTTTTGTGTAAACGCTCGGGCGTTTTTTGGTCAAACGCTTTAGCATGCAACAAGACTAGTTTTTCATGTATTAATGCTGTCAGTTTGCGCTTGAACGCCGTCCGCCGGAACTTGGGTTGCGGTTTTTGATGCATTGTTATCAAATAAAAGAGCTAACTATTATCGAGAGCCCAGCCCTTTATACAAGTAGGAGATACCTATGCCTGCCGATTCCCTTCGTGATACCGCGTTTTGCGATGTTTTAAACCGCGAACTTGTCTGTGCGCTCGGCTGCACCGAGCCCATTGCCGTTGCCTATGCAGCGGCGCTGGCGAGCCAGACGCTCGGTTGCGAACCCGATCATATGGACGTTGCCTGCTCGGGCAACATCATCAAGAACGTTAAGAGCGTGACCGTGCCCAACTCGGGCGGCATGCACGGTATTGAAGCGGCGGCCGTGCTGGGTGCCGTGGGCGGTGACGCCAAGAGCGCGCTCGAGGTGCTCGAGAGCGTTAACGACGAAGACCGCGCTCGCGTGTCCGAGCTTCTCGCCGATGCCGGTTACTGCGATGTGTCGCTTGTCGAGGGTGTGCCCAACCTCTACATCAAGGTGACCGCAACGGCCGGGGGCCATGTCGCGGTCGTCGAGATTACCGACCACCACACCAATGTTACGTGTCATACGCTCGACGGAATTCCGGTATGCGGCAAGTCGGCGGGGGAGTGTGCCGCCTGCGCCGAGCGCGTCGTGGCCGAGCGTGCGGCAGATAACGCTGATACCCCTATGAGCATTGAGTCCATCATCGACTTTATCGAGGACGGTGACATTGAGGACGCCCGCGCTGCCGTTGAGCGCCAGATTGAGCTGAACGGTGCAATCAGCGCCGAGGGCCTGGCGCAC
>CAJMOL010000079.1 GCA_905215095.1 uncultured bacterium
ACATCAAGTGCCGCATGACGGGCGTTCGTCCCAGCGCCGTCGTGGTCGTCGCAACCGCCCGTGCGCTTAAGTACAACGGCGGTGTTGCCAAGGCCGACCTCAACGAGGAGAACCTCGAGGCACTCAAGGCTGGCATGCCCAACTTGCTGCGTCATGTCGACAACATCCAGAACGTTTATGGTCTGCCCTGCGTGGTCGCCATCAACCGCTTCCCGACGGACACCGAGGCTGAGCTTGCACTCATCGAGTCCGAGTGCCAGAAGCTCGGCGTCAACGTTAAGCTTTCTGAGGTCTGGGCCAAGGGCGGCGAGGGCGCGCTCGAGCTGGCCGATGAGGTCATGCGTCTGATTGAGCAGCCGAGCGAGCTCAAGTTTGCCTACGAGGACGGTGCCGATGTGGCCGACGCCCTCGAGGCCGTTGCCACCAAGGTCTACCGCGCCGACGGCGTCGACTTTACGCCGGCTGCCAAGCGCCAGCTCGCCGAGCTGCGCGAGAACGGCTTTGGTAACCTGCCGGTGTGCGTCGCCAAGACGCAGTACAGCTTTAGCGACAACGCCAAGGCCCTGGGCGCTCCCGAGGGCTTCCGCATCACCGTGCGCGAGCTCAAGGTTTCCGCCGGTGCCCACTTTGTGGTCGCGCTGACCGGCAGCGTTCTGACCATGCCCGGCCTGCCCAAGGTTCCCGCGGCCGAGAACATCGACGTCGACAACGACGGCAACATCACCGGCCTGTTCTAGGCCTGCCGCTCATAGCCGCTTGCACGCCCCGCCGCGCCTACCAAGGCCCGGCGGGGCTTTTTGATCCCTTGGGGACGGAAGGATTACGGATCATTTTGCGGCTGTTAGGTCAATGAGGCTATCCGTATGGGGTCGTTCGTCCAAAACTATGCCGGTTTACTACGATGAATCGGTATACCTCGACCATATCTGGATTTTCTGATAATAGCCGATTCGTCTACCTGCAGTTTTGTTTTCTTGTAAAGTAGCGTGCTCAGGTTCGGGCGATTTATCGTAGTAAACCGGCATAGTTTTGGACGTGGCGGCAATGTTGCGCAACAAGAATGGGGATTTCTCCCGTACGGTGTAGTTGGAAGAACTGCGCGGGCGCATTGCGGCTGCGACGAGAGACGGGAGATGCGATGTATTGCACCAAGTGCGGAGCTCAGATACCCGATGGCTCCACGTTTTGCACGAGCTGCGGCGCTCGCGTGGGCGGAGTTGAGGACCAGGCGGAGCCTGTGGCGTTTCCGGTAGGGGATGCGCCGGCGGCCGCTCCTGCGGGGCAGCACGCTCCTCAGGGTGCCTCGGCTCATATGGCGGCGCAGTCTCGTTATGAGGAGCCTATGACCGAGCCTGCTGAGGCCGCTCAGCCGTTTGTTCCGACGCCGCAACCCACGAAGCTCAAGCACAGGGGTCGCATCGTCGCGGCCGTTATCGGCGGCGTGGCCATTGTCGCCATTGTCGCCGCCATCGTGATCGTGCCGCGCATCGGCTCGTCGTCCGAGGTGACTTCGGGTGGCAAGGGCTACGTTGTCTGCGCATGCGAGACCAAAGTGCTGCCCAAGAACAGCAAGGGCAAAAAGCTCAAGAACTATACCGTCGAGCTGGCGCCAGCGAATGGCAAGGGCAAGAGCTACACCATTAAGGTCGATGGCGAGGACGGCTTTGCCATGGAGGACTTTGGCGAGCTGCCAGATCAGAAGTACCAAATGACCATCACCTCAGGCAAGGGCAAAAAGAAGAGCACGACCACCATGAAGGTGGACTATGCCAAGGAAGGCTCGGACGCCCCTAAGAACGTTGAGCTCACGCAGTCCAAGAAGGAGGCCAAGGCTTCTGCCAAGGCAGCGGTCAAGACGGCAGATGAGCTGTTCACCGACAAGATTCTCGAGTACCAGAAAAAGTACGGCGAGGGCGAGGCTGTTGAGTTCGATGAATATGCGCATGGAGCCCAGGGCGTGGCTTACGCTAAGCTCATTGACTTTGATGGTGATGGCCAAGATGAACTGCTGATTGAGTATTCGGATGAGCCAGTGGACCGTGAGGATCAGGCCGTCGCTGCACATCTCGAAGTTTGGGCGTATAAAGATGGCGATATTAAAAAGGTATATTCGCCGGAGGTGAACGTGTCCGCTCAAGAAGCGTGTGTGTCTATCTGGCTTTGTGAATACGAAGGCAAGATTGGATTTGAACAATGGTTCGACCATGGGACGGCGATTAAACAAAGCGACGTCTCTGGCGAGAGTGGGCCTTCTGCCCACGAATACCAGGTTAAATTTATTGGATATGACGGCAAGTCATTTAAAGCCATGACCGACCTTGTTGCCTCGAACGAAGTCGACTATGCCTTTTTAGGCGAGAATAGTGTCTTGTATGCGGACGAGAACTCGGTTAACAGAACCATCGCAACGGTCGCCACGACGCTGGAACAGCTGAAGTCGAAGGACTCTGACGATGCGCAGGCGAGCTACGAGGCCGTCTCTGCCACGCAGGATGTCAACTTTACGGCTGCGGTTGGCGAAGGACCGCTGAATCCGTCTCCCGATGACACGTGCCAGATCACGGCTACGTGGACCTACCCCCAGGTGAAAGGCCAGGGCGTGGGCGTCGCTAAGTTTAACAAGGATATGGCCCAGCTCGTCGCGGACACGCTCGACGCAAGCAAGCATGCCTCGATGGATGACGAGGACAGCCGCGTGACCATGGTGTACACGGCCGAGATCGTCTCGATTGACGGTGATATCGCCTGCGTGCGTACGTTTACACGCAGCTATCAACCTCCATATCGATCGGTGCAAATGACGAGGTCGGCTTACTACAACCTCAAGACGGGTGAACAGGTTTCGCTCGAGGACTCGCTTGCGCAGCACGGGCTCTCGTTCGATATCCTCAAGAGTGAGGCCAAGCAGGCAATTAAGACGGCAAAGCCGGATATGGACTCCGTGTCCGAAGACAACATCGACGATGACGATAACTACACCGAGGACCATTTCTACTACGACGGCAAGGGCTATATCGTTGTCCTCGATACTGGTGAGTTTGACTGCATGGCATGGGATACGCACGACTTGGTTGCGCACGCATTCGACTCGAGCTATTCCAGTGGTCAGGACGTGACGCCCGAGCGAGCCAGGGCTACGTACGTACCCAATGAGTAAGGTGGACCGCGAGGGATAAATTGAACTGTCCCCGGTGGCGCAAAACACAGCGCCGCCGGGGACTTTTTGATGCTAATTGGCTCCGAAACAAGCTATCTGGGCCAGCCACGCCACGAAAAGCGCTCATCTACTACGTTTACCAGGGTTGGACCGACCATGGAGCGTTTTTTAACAGTGCGGCAAGACGTTTACCTGCGGTTTTGTTAACGCAGATATGGCTATGGTTGGCACCCTTGGGTTAAACGTAGTAGATGGGCGCATTTTTTTGGTGCACGGCCCAAGAAGGGATCCGGCCCAAGAAGGGATCATTAGCCGCGCTGGAGGCCGAAGAGTTTGGCGTTGCGCTCGGCGACCATCATGTTGATATCGGCGATTTCCATCTCGCCGTCAATGTAGGGCTGGTAGGTGCCATATGGATCGCCGGCTCCCAAGCTGCAGCTTCCGCAGTTGTCACAACTGCCGTTGCCGCAGCCCGCGAGCGCTAGCCTGATGATCTCCTCGCGTTCGGCGCGCGTCGTGTCCTTGATGAGCTTGCTTTTTGCCATGACATATCCTCGATTCGCTTGTGACCGTCGGCCGCGCATGTCTTGTAGATACCGGCGGGCTTTGCCCATCATAGGCTTTTGCGCGGGTAGAATGCATGGATAACTTGATGCTTACGGGCGACGGAAAGGAATCGTTGCATGGACCAGGACAAGACGACCGTAATGGGTGGCTACGACTCCCCGCGGACGGGCAACGGCGCCGATGAGACCCGCGTCGTGCCGAATCCCGGCTACGCTGCCCCCGATACGACGCAGGCGTCGGCCGATCCCACGCGCGTTGTGAATTACGGAAACGCAGCGCAGGACCCGTATGGTGTCTCGTCGCGGAGTCCCTACGGCAACGCGGCGGCAGACCCTTATGATGACCTGCTGCAAAATCCCATTCCGCAACCTCAGCAGACGACATATATGCCGCGCACGGCACAACCGCGCTACGAGTCGCGCGACCGATATGCGCGCGAGCCGTATCGTGAGTATCCCAAGTCCATCCCCCAGTATGGCGAGGACGAAGAGAGGAAGCCTTCGCGTTCGTCGAGCGTGATTAAGAAGATCCTCATCGTGCTGGCGATCTTCTTTGCCTTGTCGGTTGTGTTTGCCATCGTGTCGGGCATGCTCAACAAGCGGGGCGCCACGACTGATACCACGGCCGAGCAGACCGAGACTACCCAGTCCGGCACCGTCGACCTGAGCGATATCCCGGGTCAGTACTGGTCCAACGCCAAGAAGCTCCTCAAGTCGCGTGGGGCCGATCTTTCGAATGCCGTGATTCTGACCGACGACGGCTCGACGCCCGTTGTTGATGCCAATTGGGTCGTGACGTCTGCCTACTATAACGACAACGGTAACCTCGAGATTCAGCTCACGCGCAAGGACGGCTCGTCGGGCAACGCGTCCGGCGACCAGGGCGGCGCGGACAGCTCGAGCTCCAACACGCTGGAGGACCTGAGCAACAAGGCCCAGGAGCTTGGGGACAAGGCCCAAGAGCTGGGTGACACGGCTCAGAATCTCGGCGATACCGCACAGAACCTGGGCGATATGGCAACGAACGCCTGGGATGCCCTGCAAAATGGCATTTCGGGCGCGCAGGGAAACTAGCGGTCGAGCGGCTAGAGCCTTAGCGGTGCAAACAAAAACGGGGCGCAGGATCGCGTGACCGGGCGCGTAGGCGCGTTGGTCGGCGGTCCTGCGTCCCATTTTGTTGTTGATTACAGCTGTTCGGCCGGACGGTCGGGCGAGCTGAAGCCCGAGTCAAATGTGACGACGCACGAGACATCGGGCCGGCGCTCGTGCACGATGCGCGTGACGAGCTCCAGCAGCTCCTCGTCGGATATGTCAAAGCCGTCGGGACGCACCAGGTCAAACGAAACGAACCCGTCGTGCTCGTGCAGGTCGTGGATGGAGAGCGCGGGGTCGATTTGCATGATGCCGCGCTTGACCCAGCCGCGCAGGTCGTCGCCAGTGGTGGCGATGGGGTCGCAGTGTAGCGTGATGTCGATGCCCATCTGCCGTTTGATATCGTGCTCGATGGTGTCTAGGATCTCGTGGTGCTCAAACGCATCGCCCTCGCCGGGCATTTCCACGTGTGCGCTGGCAAACTGGCGGCCGGGGCCGTAGTCGTGCACCATGAGGTCGTGCGTGCCTAGGACCTGCGGATATGACATGATCTTGTCGCGGATTGCCTGGACGAGCTTGGGGTCGGGCGCTTGCCCCAATAGCGGGCTGATAGCGTCGCGCACCAGGCCCATGCCGCTGATGCAAATGAAGATGCCCACGCCCAGGCCCGCCCAGCCGTCGAGGTCAAAGCCGGTCGTCTGCGAAATAAGCGCCGCCACCAAGACCGAGCCCGAGGTGATGACGTCATTCTTGGAGTCCTGCGCTGTGGCGATGAGCGTCTCGGAGTCGATGCGATTCCCCAGCGTGCGGTTGAACGCGGCCATCCAGAGCTTAACGAGCATGGACGTAGCCAGTGCCGCAAGGGAAACGAGCGTGTAAGCGGTGGGCGAGGGCTTGATGATCTTGGTAACGGACTCGAGCACCAGGTTGATGCCGACGGCACAAACGAGGACGGCGACAAACAGGCCGGCGAGGTATTCGTAGCGGCCGTGGCCATAGGGGTGGCCTTCGTCTGCCGGGCGGCTGGCAAGGCGGAATCCGAGCAGGCTCACAATGTTGCTCGACGCATCGGAGAGGTTGTTGAAGGCATCGGCGACAAGCGAGACGGAGCCGGCGAGCAGACCCGCGATGCCCTTAGCCAGGCACAGCGTGATGTTGAGGCCGATGCAGATGAGACTTGCGGCAAAGCCTGCGTTGGTACGGCAAGCCGTATCGACCGGCTCGTCCTCGCTGCCGGGAACAAGCGTATGTACCAGCCGCTTTACAAATAGCATGGCAATCGTCCTCACAATCATGGTTAAGGGGATAGTGTAGCTCGCATGGGCGCACCGTGCGCCGATGCTCAGAAAATGCAGCAATGGTCTGCCGGCGCTAACGGGCGCGAGGCGGAGGGGGACGACTGCCCGCGCGCCTTCGAGTTCACTGCGCCTTCCCGTCCGACCGAGTGCCCCATTTTGGGCCACATGGGTATGGTCATGTGCTTGCCTGCCCGACATACTTAATGTCGACAGCCCCTGCGCAAAGGAGGATGTATCCATGGACGAGATGTTTGCCATTAAATGCCAAAACTGCGGCGGCCCTATGTACTCACACCAGGCTAAACGCAGTTTTGAGTGCGCCTATTGCGGCACGGTCGTTCCGTGGCAGGCCGATGCGGGGGAGCCCAAGAGCGCCCTAGGTATCCGTCATACGCCGCTGACGGTTGTCGATGGGCTGCTTAAGCTCACCCATGTGTCGCAACTCGAGCGCCCGGAGGACCCGGACTGGTATTTCTTTAATTCACACTGGCGCAATCAGTCGGTTCTGGAGCATCTGCTGTGGGAGGACCGCGGCACGGCGCAGGAGTTCCAAGAGGCGACGCACGTGAGCATTCCCTGCCCCTTCTGTGGAGCGTCCTTTGAGGGCGAGTCAACGCAGCGTGTGTTTGAGTGCCCGTCCTGCGGCAACAAGATCGGCATTGCCGACCTGCTCAAGCCGGGGACGTTTAGCAAGCGCCTGACCTTGGGCGTTGGTGCGG
>CAJMOL010000080.1 GCA_905215095.1 uncultured bacterium
CGGGTCCGGTCTTGGTGCACAGCTTCTGGCCGAGCTTGGCGGCGCCGGCCGGGCACACCTCAACGCAGCGACCGCAGGCAACGCACTTGTCCTTCTCGACCTTGGCGACATAGGCCGAGCGCGACAGGTTGGGCGTGTTGAACAGCTGCGAGGTGCGCAGGGCGTAGCACACGTTGACGTTGCAGTTGCAGATGGCGAAGATCTTGTTCTCGCCGTCAATGTTGGTGATCTGGTGCACAAAGCCGTTGTCCTCGGCCTGGCGCAGGATGTCGTAGACCTCGTCGCGCGTCACGTAATGGCCGCGGTCGGTCTCAACCACATAGTCGGCCATATCGCCCACGGCAATGCACCAGTCGGCGGGATCGTCGGCGCAGCCCTCACCCATCACGCGACGGCTCGCGCGGCAGCTGCAGGTGCTAGCGGCATACTTACCCTCGTATTTGTCGAGCCAGTGCTCGATATGCTCGATCGGCACCGACGTGCTCGCGGCATCGATGGCCTTCTCGACCGGAATGACATGCATGCCGATGCCGGCACCACCGGGCGGCACCATCGGCGTGGCCTTGGACAGCGGTCCCTTGGACGCCTGCTCAAAGAACTTGGCATAGACCGGGTGCTCCTCGAGCTGGCTCACGCGCATGTTGAGGAACTCGGCGGAACCCGGCACCAGCATGGGCAGCACCCATTGCTTGGCGCGCTCGGGATTTTCCCAGTTGTACTCGAGCAGGCCCGTGTAGCTCATATCGTCGAGCATCTTCTCGATCTGGGCCTCGGGCATGCCGGTGAGCTTGACCATCTCGGGCAGCGTGTAGGGACGGCGCATCTTCATCTTGCAGAGTACCTCGGCCTGCTCGTCAGTCGCGGCCTCGGCAAACGACCAGTACTCGTAGCCCAGCAGCTCGTCGCGATGCAGCAGACGGTTGGTGCAGTGCTCGCACAGCTTGACGATGGCCTCGCGCGGATGCTCCGGCAGCGGCGGCACAAACTCCGCACCGATATCGGGCTCGGTGTAGCTAATCCCCGGTCCGTTGAGAATCATAGTCGTCCCTTCTCTTGCCGCAACCTGGCAGGCACGCAGCGCCCCTCTTTTTACGGGCTCGACATGCCCCCACGCCGTTCACCCGTTATTGTTGACATTGTGTCAAAAACAGTATTGACGAACCGTCAACAATATTCAAGACTGTTAGGCGAACGATCAGGCAAAAGAGGATGAAAGGCGGCAAAACATGGGCAACAACACAGCAGATACCTCTGTAGTCGATGCCGTCCCCGCATCCGATAGCGCGGCAAAGCGCTTGACGGGCGACGAACGCCGTCGCGAGATCCTCGCCGCCGTGCGCACCGTAAGCTCTGAGCTGGGCGTGTCGCATCTATCGGTATCGGCCGTGACCAAACGAGCCGGCTGCACGCGCTCGCTCTTCTACCACTACTTCGCCGACATGGACGCCGCTGTCACCGCTGTTATGGACGAGGCGATCGACGGTTTCATCTCCGAGCTCGAGCAGTGGAATGCCAACCGCACCGTCGGCGATATCGAGGGCGCGCTCGACACCGTCGCCCCGCTCTTTAAGCGTCTGGTCGCCAGCGGTCACGAGCTGCCGAGTACACTCACCTCAAGCAGCGGCGCGCTCTACGGCGGCTTTCTGCACAACGTGGTTCAGCGCGTGGCTCAGTACATCTGCGACACCACCGTGGTGGATTTTGTCGCCCATCACGAGCTGCGCATCGACCATGTCTACGAAACGTTCTACACCCTCATCATGGGGTTGTTGATGTATATCCGCACGCACCCCGATGTGCCCGACGAGACGGTCAAGGAAATCATCGCCTCGACACTCCACATCGAGGGCTATACCGCCAAGTATCCGGAGCGCATGCCCCAGAACTGACGACATTTGGCCAAACTGCCCGCGATCAGAAGAGGGGCCGCGGGCGTGTGAAAGGAGAGCAGCATGCTGTTCGATGTTTGGGGTAGCGATGCCCTTATCCACTGGGCCGGCTGGGCCATGGTCTTTATTGGCCTGATCGTGCTCAACGAGGTCGGCCGCCGCACCAAGCTGGGCGCGGCAATCATCTTTGGCGTGGCTCCGCTGGCCATGACCATCTACTGCGTCGCTATCGCCATCGGCGTCTCACAGGGCGCCGAGTGGGCGCTCACCAACCCCACCCATGTGTACCAGAACAGCTGGTTCCACTACGCCAAGGTATACGCGGCGCTGGCCGGTTGCTGGGGCTTCATCGCCATTAAGTACCAGTGGGGAAAGATCGGCAAGGCGCATTGGTTCCGCGCATGGCCGTTTGTGATCGTCGCCATCAACATCTTGATCGCCGTCGTGTCCGACTTCGAGAGCGCCTATCACTTCTTTGTCCTGGGCGAGTCCACCTGGGTCACCTCCGAAGGTGCCACGCAGCTGGCCGGCTGGAACAACGTGTTCAACGGCATCGCCGGTATCATCAACATCTTCTGCATGACCGGTTGGTGGAGCGTCTACGCCTCCGAGGATCAGACCGACATGCTATGGCCCGACATGACCTGGATCTACATCATCGCCTACGATATCTGGAACTTCTGCTACACCTACAACTGCCTGCCCACCCATTCCTGGTTCTGCGGCTTTGCGCTGCTGTTGGCGCCCACCGTCGCCGCCTTTATCTGGAACAAGGGCGGCTGGATCCAGAACCGCGCCTTTACGCTGGCCATTTGGTGCATGTTTGCCCAGGTGTTCCCGTACTTCCAGGAGGAGTCCATCTTTGTAACCCACTCCACGCTCGACCCCGGCGCCGCTACCGCGGTCTCGATCGCCGCACTGATCGCCAACGTCGCCGCGATCATCTACATCGCCCACCGCGCCAAAAAGCTCGGCCGCAATCCCTACAAGCAGGATGTCTTTGAGGGCACCAGCGATTGGGAGAAGGCTACCGCTCGCCGCGCCAAGGTGGATTACGCACACGCCGAGTAACGCGCCTGGCGCAGACATCGCTTGAGCGCGAAGCAGCGTAGCCGGCTCCGCGCAACTCAGCGCATTGTAGAGCCCCCGGAATGTGATTCGTTCGCGTTCCGGGGGCCTTTTGCTGCCGCGAGGATGCGGCCGAACGATGCGCTCGAGTTAAATCGGATCTTATATTTCGCACGCGCTTTATATGGCTCCATTTTTGGGTACAGTGTTGAGCCGATATTGAGCTTGGGGGATATATGAAAGATGAGACGATGGGCCAAGAGGATGCGGCCCAAGATGCAGAAGCGTGTGCCGAGGCCCTGGAGAGCCTAGACCAGATCGCACTGGCCGAGATTGCGTTTGACGATTCGAGCGTTGATGTGCGGGATGAGCCGGAAATCGAGGCGCAGCCCGATGATCAGGATGCAAAAGACGATGGCGCCGCGCCCACCGAGGACGAGGCGGGGCACGAGGAATCCGAATGCGAGGCCGACGACCAGCCCGAATCCGACACGAGCGAGGAAACCATCTTGCTCGACAGCTTGCCGGCCGAAGATTCGCTGACCCGCGAGCTTCCCGGCCTGGGCTCCGCGCCTGCCGTGGACGAGACCATCGCCATGGGCGATATTCCCCTACCGTCCGTTCCTTCGGCACGCGAAGCCGAGGTTCGTCATCGTAAGATGCCGCCCAAGCGTCGCAACCTGATGGTTGCCGGCGTTGTGGCCGTCGCGCTCGTCGCCGGCGGTGCAGGCTATACTGCCTGGAACGGATATCAGCAAGAGCAGGCTGCCGCTGTCGCCGCCAGTGCACACACGATGATGTCGGTGCAGATTGGCGTGCATGCCGCAGGGCTCGACTGCTCAACTGGTTCCAAGATTCCCGTGCAGGTGAGCGGGCAGGATTCCGATGGTTCTTCCGTGAGCGAAACGCTCTACGTTGACGAGCATGGTCGCGGCATTAAGCTGCTGCCCGGCGACTATACGCTCTCCATCGCTGGGTCCCCCATCGCAGCCGACGGTACCATTTACACCGTGCCGACCACCAAGGCGCAGGTCACCATTAAGAGCGATGGGCAGGATTTGAGTGCCCAGGCCACCTTTAAGCTCAAGGTGCCTTCGGCCGACACGGTGACTGACGACCAGATCGATGCCGCCGCCAAGTATGCCGAGGAAGGCGGGGTGAACTCCGCCGCGGTCGCAAAGGTGCTCCAGCAGGCGGCAACCGCGCGCCGTGACGCCGCCGTCAACGCCGTGAGCTCCCGCGAGGCACAGGCGGCCCGCGACGCCGATGCTCGACATAAGGCAACGGACCTGTATCAGCTCGATATTCCCGTTGAGTGGTACGGCAAAGTCACGACTTGGCAAAACGGCAGCACGCTGTGCATTTATCTGGACGGCGACACCAACACACCGCTCGTGACGCTCGTCGCGGTGCGCGACGGCGAGAGCTTTACGCCCGATGAGGGCGATGCGGTTTTGGGTGCGGCAAACCTCGGCAACGGCTACACCGTCTACGCCAGCGGCCCCGTCTATCCGTACGTGGTGCCCCAGACCATCAACGGACGGACGCAAGACCCCGTGTCGACCTACCCCATGGATACGGCGATTGAGCTTGTCGAGCTCACGACCGGCAACCGCTACACCTATAGCCAGATCAAGAACGTGCTGGTCGGCAAAGACGGCAAGGCCGACGCCGCCACCAAGCTCGAATGCGACTACCTCGCCCAGATTCTGATGCCGAGCATCAAAGCCCAAGACTAGCCGGGCGCATCATGGTGCTCCCCAACCGTGATAAAGGGGCCAGGAGGTCCTGGCCCCACAGATCCGTAGATGATTAGGCAAGGAGCCACTTCCATGCGGGCACAACGTGTACCGCACCGTGCTCGCATGGAATATCGGCCTGCTCATCCATGGTAACGATTGCCGACTCGCCAAGATCAAACTGGGCCATCGAGGCATCAAGCGCGGCAATTTCGCGCTCGCGCGTTTTCTCACTTGCCATATCCACACTCACCTGAATCAGGCTATAAGCCCGCATGAGAAGTGCGTCCCCAGCCACAAAGTCCACCTCATGGTTTTTGCTCTTCTCTTTGATCAGCAGGCGGCAGACCGAGCCGGTCCTCACCGCGGGAGTCCTTCTTCTTAGCGCATTGAACACTGCGGTCTCGAGCCTCTGGCCCTGGTCCAATGCCGATGCGGGAGAGAATGCTCCAAACATCGCAGGGTCGACAGCGTAGACCTTAGACGCAGACCGCATGTTATTTGCCAATGAACGCGTGAACTCCGGCACAGAAAATAACAGGTAGGCATCCTCATAATACTCAAGTAAATCGCTGAGCGAATTACGACTGACGGGTATCTGTCTGCTCTTGAACTCGTTGTACACTTTGTTCACTGACAGCTCTCGTCCCGAAGATGCCATACACCGCGTCAAGAACAGCGATGCCAGGCGAGGGTTCTTGACGTCGTAACGCTCAATGACGTCCATAGCGACCGTTCGCGAAGCATATTCCTGTAGCAGCTGAATCGCGTCTGCGGGCGTCTGCTCAAGCGTCGCGATGAATCCCCCTCGTTCAAGATATCCGATCAGATGATGTCGAAGCAGCGCTGCATCGCTTGGGGAAAAGGTCGCATCTGGCTCGAAAACGCTCCCCGTCTTATACCGAACGTATTCCGAAAAACTCAACGGAAAAAGCTCCCGTATAAGAGAACGACCCCTGAACTCGCTCTTAAGCTCTGAGGACAGCATCTTGGAAGAAGATCCCGTCACATAGACGGTCGCTTTCTCCGTATCGACTACACGCCGCAGAAACGCACCCCATTCGGGAATTTCCTGGATCTCGTCAAAGAAAATGTAAGCGCCCTCGGTTCGAGCAGCAGGATGCAGCGCATAGAACGTGTCAAGCACGTCCGCCAGCAGCGATGGCTCATACGGGCGCAAGCGCTCGTCCTCAAAATTAAAGTAAAGCATCCGGTCAAGCTCGACGCCCCGGCCCTGAAGCCGCTGCATCTCCTGATACAGGCGATACGTCTTTCCACAACGGCGGGCCCCCCCAACCACATTTACGATGTTGTCGCGCTTTGGCTCCTGTGGGTTTCCCAGATCAAGGTCTCGCTCAAAGACCTGCGGAACCCCCTGCTGTTCAAAGTCCTTTATTTTCTGGGCGATCAAGTCGTTGAATGCCATGATTCTCCAATCTTGCTCTCTAGCTAATCAAAATTATACTGATTCTTGATTAATTAGAGAGCAAGATTGTGTGTAGCTTGATTAACACTTAAGCAAGTTTTTCACTATTATTGCTCCGAAGGATATCGAGTGGCTAAGAGGACAACCGAGCTCGAATGCGACTCCCCGAGCAGCCAATTTGGCAGTCAATTTGGGACGGGGCTTTTTTGACTACCCTCCCCCTGCAGAAAAATCCCTAACGCAGTTGCGGTGAAATAGGGACTGTTGGGGGTGCGGACAGAAAGTTGGACCGTGAAGCGGTCCGGACTGGAGGTTCGCATGTACAGCAGGGAGAAGGTCGAGCTCTTCCTCCTGGCGACGGAGGACGGCATGGGGCCGACCGCCGCCGCGAAGTTCGCGGGGGTCTCGGTGGGCGCGGCCAAGAAGTGGGCGACGGGGCACCTCCCGCACAGCTACACCGGGGCGCGCTGTAGAATCGGGGCGAGGAAACCGCCACGGAAGGAGGCCAGCTTGGGCCCCGACAAGTCGATCTACGCCCCGCCGGCGACCGGCCCGCTCGCCGGGCTCAACGAGGACCAGATAGAGAACCTGCTGCTCAGGGCGGTGTTGGCCGACCTAAAAGCGGAAGGGTGGGACCCGGCTTCGATCTCGAACAGGAGCAAGTGCGAGCTCGGCGAGAG
>CAJMOL010000081.1 GCA_905215095.1 uncultured bacterium
AGGGTTGATGGTGAAGGCCGAATTTGCAAAACAGCGACGAGCGGCCTCGATCAGGGACATGGGGCGCTCGCCAGCCTCCGGCTTAACATGCGGCAGCGTGTAGAGCCCCACGATAAACGAGATGACGCCAATGGGTAGGTTGATGAGGAAGATGCTCTCCCAGGGAAAGCTTGCCACCAGCATGCCGCCCAGCACGGGGCCACACATCATGCCGAGGGCCACGAAGGTCGCGAGGATACCCATGGCACGACCGCGCTCGCGCGCCGGGAACGACTCGGTGATGATTCCCATGTTGTTGGCCATGGCCGCCGCGCAACCAATACCCTGCACAATGCGTGCCAGAATAAGAACTTCGAGCGAGGCCGAAAGGCCGCACAGCAGCGAACCGACCGTAAAGACGATGACGCCCAGCTGGAACACGCCGACCTTGCCGCGCACGTCGCCCAGACGGCCAAACGGCAACATAGCCACGCACGTCGCAAGCAGATACACCGAGCTTACCAGCTGAATGCGATCGAGGCCCACGCCCAGCTCCTTTTGCATCACGGGCAGCGCCACGGTCACGACGGTCGAATCCAGGCACGACATAAACGTCATGATGAGCACGGTAAACAGAATAGCCCATTTGTTCTTGCCATGGGTGTCGCCCTCTAGAGCAAAGTGCTCGCGGCGCAACTGCTCTGCAGTTTTCTCCATATCCATCCTTTCGAGTAGCGCAACGCAAAAACGGGACCCCAATCGCCTGCAAACAGTCGCGATTGGGGCCCCGCCTACGGAATCGGAACGAAAGGTCACCGAAGCTTTCGCCAGCATCGGCGCCTTGTGCGAACGCTAGCCTAGCACTGCTCGAGCGCCTGCTCAAGGTCGGCAATCAGATCGGCCGTGTCCTCGAGGCCGCACGACAGGCGCACCATGTCGGCGGAGATGCCACAGGCGATGAGCTCCTCATCGTTCATCTGGCGATGCGTGGCATTAGCGGGATGCAGGCAGCAAGTGCGGGCATCGGCCACGTGCGTGGCGATCTGGGCGAGCTTGAGGCTCTTCATAAAGGTCTCGGCCGCTGCGCGACCACCGTTAAAGCCAAAGCTCACAACGCCGCACGTACCGTTGGGCATGTACTTCTGAGCCATGTCATAGTACTTATCGCCCTCCAGGCCCGGATAGCTCACGAAGCGCACCTTGGGATGGCTCTGCAGGAACTTGGCAACGGCCAGGCCGTTCTCACAATGACGCGGCATGCGTACATGCAGGCTCTCGAGCGAGCTGTTCAGGAAGAAGGCCGCCTGCGGGTTCTGCATGGGGCCGAGGTCGCGCATGAGCTGAGCGGTTGCCTTGGTGATGAAGGCGCCCTCGCGACCGAACTTCTCGGCATAGGTCACGCCGTGGTAGCTCTCATCGGGCGTGGTGAGACCCGGAAACTTGTCCGCATGGGCCATCCAGTCAAACTGGCCGTGGTCGACGATCACGCCGCCCAGGTAGGCCGCATGGCCATCCATGTACTTAGTGGTGGAGTGCGTGACGATGTCGGCGCCCCACTCAAAGGGACGGCACATCACGGGCGTCGGGAAGGTGTTATCGACCATCAGCGGCACGCCGTGGTCATGCGCGGCCTTGGCAAAGCGCTCAATATCGAGCACGGCAAGGGCGGGGTTGGCGATCGTCTCGCCAAAGACGAGCTTAGTATTGGGCTCAAAAGCTGCCTCGAGCTCCTCGTCGGTGCAGTCGGGAGCAACAAACGTGCAGGTCAAGCCCATACGCTCCATGGTATGAGCCAGCAGGTTGTAGGTACCGCCGTAGATAGCAGAGCTAGCGACCACATGATCGCCGGCACCGGCCACGTTAAAGATCGCGAGGAAGTTCGCGGCCATGCCCGAGCTCGTGAGCATCGCTGCGGTGCCGCCCTCCATCTCGCAGATCTTGGCGGCAACCAGATCGCACGTGGGGTTCTGCAGGCGGCTGTAGAAGTAGCCCGACTCCTCCAGGTCAAACAGCTTGCCCATGTGCTCGGACGTGTCGTACTTCCACGTGGTGGACTGGTAGATGGGCACCTGGCGCGGCTCGGCATCTCCCGGGTGATAGCCGCCCTGAACACATGTAGTACCGATGGTCTGCTCGCTCATATCTAGCTCCCTTGCCTGGGTTTTAGTTTTATTCGGTTCACGATACCGCTACCCGGCACCCCTCTCAACCCATCCCCAAGGTAGGTTATTGGACAAATTGATCAGGGGTATTTATCTCAAGCCTTGGGCATTTGCTCGATAGATAAAAACGAGGCATACATGAAGCTCTCGATGATTACATGCCCCGTCACGGGTACCATAGGCGAGTACACCGTGACCAAGGAGACAACGATGAAACAAATCGATACAGCCCAGCTCGACATCAACGCCTGTCAGGCTCAGGCTGCCGAATACCACGCCCGCGGCTTTAACTGCGCCCAGGCCGTAGCCTGCACCCTCGCGCCTGCCGTCGGACTCGACCCCCAGATCGCCTTTACCCTCACCGAGGGCTTTGGTGCCGGCATGGGCGGCATGACCGAAACCTGCGGCGCCATCTCGGGCGCCGTGGCCATCATGGGCTTTGTGATGAGCGACGGCATGGAAAACCCCAAGACCAAGGGCCAGACCTACAAGCTGTCGCGCGAAATCGCCAAGCGTTTTGGCGAGAAGAACACGACAACCGTCTGTGGCACGCTCAAGGGCATCGGATCGGACAAGGGTCCGCTCCGCAGCTGCCCCGGCTGCATCGACGATGCCGTCGAAATCGCCTGTGATGTGCTAAAGCAGCTCGCCGAGTAAGCGGCAGCAACAGAAAAACGACGGCCGGCGCGCTTGGGATCCATCCAAAAGCACGCCGGCCGTCGCCGTTAAAACTCGGCAAATTCGGGAGCGCCGACCTCAATCTCCTCGCGCCCCGCCATAAGCTCGCGCATCTTAGCGCAAAACGGCTCCTGCTCCCCCGCCTTAAACACCAAGTGAAGTGTCACGGCATCCGCGTAATCGGTATCCGAAACCTTGGCACCCGAATCCTGCGCCAAACGAAGCACTTGCTCGTACTGCGGATAGGCCACATGCACGTCAACCGGCACGACACTCGTCATCTCGACGATCTGCCCGGACTCCTGAGCCGCGGCCACCGCCGCCTGCGTCGCCGCGGTATAGGCGCGCACCAAGCCACCAGGCCCCAATAGCGTGCCACCAAAATAGCGCGTCACCACGCAGCAAACATTTTTGAGCTCTGCGCCGCGCAACACCTCGAGCGTCGGCATACCGCTCGTGCGGCTCGGCTCACCATCATCGCTCTGGCGCTCGCGTCCATCGACTAAAATCCACGCGGGAACATTGTGTCGAGCGTCGTAATGATGCTTGCGAACCATCTCGATAAAGGCATTCGCCTCATCCTCGGACTCAATATGGACCAGCTGGGCAATAAACCGGCTCTTGCGGTCAACGAACTCGCCCGTAGCCTCAATATTCGATTGCAGAGTAAAATAGCTGTCCAACAAAGCCCCTCAACAAAATAAAGCGCAGCAACAAACAGCCTCAATAATACGGCAAAGACAGCACCGTTGACCTCGCCAACAAGAACGGAAACGCCAATGATACCGTCACCAACAGCGAGAACCCGTCAGCGCGAGCAAGGTGCCTTGAAAGACGAGGGCATTGACCTTATGGTCATGCCCGAAGGCTCGAAAGGCAGATTGCCGCGCTGACGGGTTCGCAGCGTCAACAAAGTGCCAAGTGGGCCTATAAGCCGGGTTCTGTCGTGAACGGTCATTTATCTTGTCTGCACGTTACCATGCAGCTCCACGCACGCTACCCGAACGCGGACCGGGCCGGCCCATAGCGTTCCTATTCGCGCTTGCTCCGGATGGGGCTTGCCAAGCCGCCGTGTTGCCACGACGCTGGTGGTCTCTTACACCACCGTTTCAGCTTTTCCCTTTACGCCTTGCGGCGCAGGTGGGAGTCTTCTTTTCTGCGGCGCTTTCCGTCGGATCACTCCGCCCGGCCGTTAGCCGGCATCCCGCCCTCTGGAGCCCGGACTTTCCTCACGCGTGCTGCAAGCAGCACATCGCGCGACCGTCTGGCCCACTCAGCAGTGCAAGAGTGTAGCACACCGTTGACGCAGACAACGGCACAACGCAAGCGCTCGACACGATAAACCAAGAACCGCGCTATGCAGTACAATAGAGTCGTCGATGGGCAACGTCGTCAGTCGAGACGCGACCGCGCTCCGCACCCCTCCGTCTACTCGGTGTGTTCCCGCCTCCTCCCCGAGGCGGGATGTCGGCATTTTTCATGCACCGACAACCCAATAGTAAACAGACAGCCCGGGCAGCATCGCGCACCTCAGCAGCAAATGCAAAAAGGGACCCGTCCATTACGGACGGGTCCCTTAAAACAAGTGATCGTCAAACCGATTTACTCGGCGTCGGTCTCCTCGTCCTTCTTCTCGGAAGGAAGCGGGGTAACCTCGATCTCGACGCCCAGAGTCTCAGCAGCGGACTTCATGGACAGGGAGATACGACGACGGTCGAGGTCGATCTCCATGACCTTGACCTGAACCTTGTCGCCCACGTGGGTGACCTGAGAAGGCTGATCGACGTGCTTGTTGGCCATCTCGGAGATGTGAACCAGGCCCTCGATGCCCTCGCCCAGGTCGACGAAAGCGCCGAACGGGACAAGCTTGGTCACAGTGCCCTCGACGATAGCGCCGACGGGGTACTTCTTGACCAGTGCGCGCCACGGATCCTCGGTGGTCTGCTTGAGACCCAGGGAGATGCGCTCGCGGTTGAGGTCGACGTCGAGAACCTCGACCTCGACCTCCTGGCCGACCTTGACAACCTCGGAAGGATGGTTGACGTGGTTCCAGGAGAGCTCGGAGATGTGGATGAGGCCGTCGATACCGCCGAGGTCGACGAAGGCGCCGAAGTCGACGATGGAGGAAACGGTGCCCTGGAGACGCATGCCAGACTTGAGCTTGGACAGGATCTCGGAGCGCTCGGCCTTACGGGACTCCTCGAGCACGACGCGACGGGAGAGGACGACGTTGTTGCGGTTGCGGTCCATCTCGATGACGCGGGCCTCGATACGGGTGCCCATGTAGGAGGTGAGGTCCTTGACGCGACGGAGGTCGACGAGGGAAGCGGGCAGGAAGCCACGCAGGCCGATGTCGAGGATCAGGCCGCCCTTGACAACCTCGATAACCTCGCCCTCGACGTTCTCGCCGGAGTTGAACTTCTCCTCGATGCGGTTCCAAGCACGCTCGTACTCGGCACGCTTCTTGGACAGGACCAGACGACCGTCCTTGTCCTCCTTCTGGAGAACCAGGGCCTCGATGGGATCACCGAGTGCAACGATGTCTGCAGGGTTAGCGTCCTTGCGGATGGACAGCTCGCGGACCGGGATAACGCCCTCGGACTTGAATCCGATGTCAACGAGCACCTCGTCATGCTCGATCTTAACGACAGTGCCGTTAACGAGATCGCCCTCATCAAAGTCGGTAATCGTACCGTCGATGAGGTTGTTCATCTCCTCCTCGTTGACATCGTCAAGAGAGAAAATGGACGAGTTCTGAATCTCACTCAAAGGTGGACCCCTTTCGAACTACGGGGCCCCGATTGCTAGGACCTACAGAAGGGTGCGACAAGCACACAACGTTTAGGAACACTCGGGAGCCGACAGATACTAATGTGACGCTTATGCAATCACGTTCGTATAGGTTACGGGGAAATGGGTTCGATTTCAAGCGTGAACTGCGTTTTTTTACTCGTGTGGAGACTTTTTCGTAATCTTATGGACAGCCGTCTCCACAACTTGACGATAAGCAGTTTGCCCATACACCTTTAGGGTAAAGTATCCGGAGCCAACGATTCTGGAACGATTTTTCGAGAAAGGTGCCCGCGTGCTCAAAGCAGTCGTTTTCGATATGGACGAAACGCTTCTTAGCATCAACCTCAACGCGTTCATCCTTCGCTATTTTAAGGATGTCTCGTCGATGCTCGCGGATATCGGTCGCCGCAGCCACGGTGGCACGATGGCACGCCTCGGCACCATCTTGGTCGACCTCAACGCCAATCGCCGAAGCGGCACGGATAATCGCACCAATCTTGAGTTCTACCAAGAAGAGGTTGAGCGCCGGTGCGGCATTTGCCTCTCGGACCCACTTATCTACGAGGCGTTTACCTACTACGACCGCGAAGTTCTTCCGCACAAGAACGACGATGTCATCAACGCCCACGCCATGCCCGGCGCACACGCCGCGCTTCAGGCCGTACAGGATGCAGGACTGCGTTGCGCGCTCTTCACCAACCCCAGCTTTCCGCAGGGGGCCATCGAGTGCCGCATGGGTTGGGGCGATCTGGCCGACGCCCCCTTTGAGCTCGTCACGCACATGGGAAACACCACCCGCTGCAAGCCCGATGCCACCTACTATCTAGAGCAGCTTCAGGTGATGGGGCTCGAGCCGCACGAGGTCCTCATGGTGGGCAATGATCCCAAACGCGACTTCCCCAGCCCCGCCTGCGGCATTCAGACTGCCTATGTGGGCCAAGGCAAGCCCAGCCGAGCCACCTGGCGCGGAACCATGGAAGACTTCGCCCGCGATTTCAACGCCGTAGTAGAAGCCTTCTACGAGCACCAAATGGCCAACGAACTGTCCTAACAGACTCGAGTCTTGCCGATCATGATGTTGAGGATCTCGACGTCGGTGTCCTTCATGCCCACGCGGCCCACGTAGCCCATGCTGGCGAT
>CAJMOL010000082.1 GCA_905215095.1 uncultured bacterium
ACGAAACTGAACTTCGCGAGTTGAGCGAGTCAATCCAAGAACATGGCGTTTTGCAGCCACTTTTGGTTCGCAAACATGGAAACGGCTATGAGATCATCGCTGGTGAGCGTCGTTACCAGGCGTCAAAGCTTGCTGGTCTTGAGGAACTGCCTGTCATCATTAAAGAAGTTAATGATGAAGAGATGTTGGCTCTCGCTCTTATCGAAAATCTTCAACGTTCAGATCTGAATCCCGTCGAAGAGGCTAAGGGCTATCGACAGCTCATCGATGCCAGCGGTATGACGCAGGAGGCATTGTCGAAGGCAGTAAGCAAGTCACGCTCTGCAATTACAAACTCGCTGCGCCTTCTCGATCTTCCTGAAGTTGTTCAGCAGATGATTTTTGAGGGCAAACTTACTGCTGGTCATGCACGTGCGATTCTTGCAGTTCCCTATGAGGATGCTCGAATTCGACTTGCAGGGAAAGTAGTTGCAGAGGGTCTTTCCGTAAGAGCGACAGAAAATCTTGCTCCGTTGTTTTCTGCCGGAGAGACACCTAAGACGCCGAGGCCTGCAACGCCTCAGTCTTTTAAAAAGGCTGCCCGTGTGCTCCGTCAGGTATTTAATACCAACGTGCGTGTGAAGAGCTCGCGTGGAAAGAATAAGATTGAGATTGAGTTTAAAGACGAGGAAGAACTCTCTCGTATTCTTGGCGAAATGATTCAGTTTGATCAAGGAGGCCAAGATGAGGAATAAGATTTTAACAGCGATTGCATTGGCGACGACTGTCGCGGCTGGTGCCTTTGCTGGTTATAAGATTGCGACAGACGATGAACTTCGAGGTCGTTTGCTTCGAGGCGCACAAGATATCGTCGATACTTCCAAGAAGAAAATGGATGTTATGACGGAAGATGTTGCCATGCGTACGGCTCAGGTAACGAAGAATCCCAAGATTAATCAAGGTTGGGTCAGCAATCAATGGGAAAATGTAGGCTATTAGGTACCTAACAATTACTCAGCATATTTTAAGGGGTCCTTGTCTGATTTATAAGACAAGGACCCCTTATTTTGGCCGTAAAAAATGGGACAGGTAGCAGCTGATTCAAAATTAAGGTCAATAATTGAAACGACCCCGGTTGCATATTCTGCAACCGGGGTCGTTCGATGTTTCACATGAAACGTTTTGGGGTGCGACTCCCCTATGCGTTCTTCTGAACTTTGAAGCGCTGCTTCAGCTGTCCGCAAGCGGCGTCAATATCGTTACCACGGGAATTACGAATCGTGGTCTCGATGCCACGGGACTCAAGACGACGCTGAAGATCCTCAACCTTATGAATCGGCGACGGTTTGAGCGGGCTGCCCTCGATATCGTTAAGCTGAATGAGGTTAACGTGGCACAGCGTTCCCTCGCAGAAGTCGCAGAGCGCCTGCATCTCGGGATTCGTATCATTGACGCCTTCGATCATGGCGTACTCATAGGTCGGGCGGCGGCCAGTCTTCTCGGTGTAGAGCTGAAGTGCCTCGTGAAGGCGAAGCAGCGTGTACTTCTTAACACCGGGCATGAGCTTATTGCGCGTCGACTGGATGGCGGAATGTAGGGAAACGGCAAGCGTGAACTGCTCGGGGATTTCAGCAAATTTACGAATACCGGGAATAACGCCGCTGGTAGAGACGGTGAGGTGACGAGCGCCGATACCGATGCCATCGGGGTCGTTGAGGATTCGCAACGCCTTGAGAACCTCGTCGTAGTTGGCAAACGGCTCGCCCTGACCCATGAAAACGACGCTTGTGGCGCGCTCGCCAAAATCATTCGAGACGTGCAACACCTGGTCGACGATTTCCTGAGCGGTCAGAGAACGTTTGAGGCCGTTGAGACCGGTAGCGCAAAAGGCACAACCCATGCCACAGCCAGCCTGGGTGGAAACGCAGACGGAAAGCTTGTTACGACGGGGCATACCGACAGTCTCGACGGAAATGCCGTCGTGGTACTCGAGCAGATACTTGCGAGAGCCATCTTTGGAAACCTGTTTGGTGAGTTCAGTCGGCGTGTCGAAGGCAAAAGCCTCTTTAAGCTGCTCGCGGAAAGCCTTAGGAAGGTTGGTCATATCGTCAAACGAACAAACGTTCTTCTCAAAGACCCATTCGATGAGCTGCTTCGCGCGGAAGGCGGGCTGGCCGAGTTCGGCCACAAGCTCGCGAATATCGTTTTGGCTCAAGTCGCGAATGTCCTGAGATTTAGTCCTGGGATTCATGGAAGCCTTTCGATTTTGGGGAAACGTAGAGGGTATCGCTACAATATGGTATCAGCTGCAGAAATTATAGAGGAGGAGTCTGCCCATGCCGGGTAAAAGCCTAGAGAACATGCACGTAGCGGTCTTGGCGGGCGGTCATTCCGCCGAGCGCGAGATCTCGCTCAATTCGGGAAAGAACGTCGTGGTGGCCTTGAAGGAAGCTGGCTACACTTCGGTGGAGCTGCTCGACACGGCTGCCGATGATTTTATGGTAACCATGGCGACCGGCGGCTTTGACGTGGCGTTTATCGCCATGCACGGTGCCGGCGGCGAGGATGGTGCCATGCAGGGTGCCATGGAGACCCTGGGTATCCCCTACACGGCGTCGGGTGTGCTGGCGAGCGCCTGCGGTGCCGACAAGGAGGTCTCTAAGCTCCTGTACGCCAAGGCGGGCATTCCCATTGCCCCCGGCCTTGCGCTCGAGGTGGGCGATGAAGTCGATATCGATCATATCGTCGAGGTTTGTGGCGAGCGCTGCTTTGTGAAGCCGGCCGTAAACGGTTCCAGCTATGGCATTTCCCTGGTCCATGAGCCCTCCGAGCTGCCCGCGGCAATCGCCAAGGCGTTTGAGTACGGCGACAAAGTGCTGGTCGAGAAGTGCATCGAGGGTACCGAGATCACCGTTGGCGTATACGGTGAAGATGACGTGCGCGCCCTGCCGATTGTCGAGATCCGTAAGCCCGAGGACTGCGAGTTCTACGATCTGGACGTGAAATATGTCGACCCTACGGACATCCATCGCATTCCGGCGCAGATTTCGCCCGAGAACTACGCTCGTGCCCAGGAGCTAGCCTGTGCCGCCCATAGGGCGCTCGGTTGCTTGGGCATCTCGCGCAGCGATTTTATCGTGAGCGAGGACGGCCCCGTTATCCTCGAGACCAATACCATTCCCGGCATGACCGATACGTCGCTGTATCCGGATGAGATCCGCCACACCGACGATATGACGTTCCCGCAGGTCTGTGACAGCCTGATCCGTATGGGTCTTCGTCGAGCGGGCATTGCATGCTAATCGAGGACGCGGTTTCATCAGGAACGCCGCAGTTTGTCATCGACTCCTATGCCACGCTTGCCGAGCGCGCCAAAACCCAATCGTTTGGTCTCATCGAGGAAGATGTTATCGTCCTCGATACCGAGACCACGGGTCTTTCGGTGCAGGACAACGAGCTTATTGAGATATCGGCGGCCCGCCTTTCGGGCCGCGAGATCGTCGACCGCTTCGATACCTTCGTGCATCCCAAGCAGCTGATTCCCGCCGAGATTACCGAGCTCACGAGCATTACAAACGCCGATGTGGCAGATGCCCCATCGGCCGTCGATGCCGTGGCCGCTCTCGCCGATTTTGTCGGCGGCTGCCCGGTGATCGCACATAACGCCACCTTCGACCGCTCGTTTATCGAGTCGGTCAAGGGCGGTGTCAACGTCAGCGACATCTGGATTGATTCGCTGGCACTGTCGCGCATCGCGCTTCCGCGTCTGGCATCGCATAAGCTGTCTTTCATGGCCGACCTGTTTGGCTGCGACTCGGTGTCGCACCGCGCCAATGCCGATGTCGACGCCCTGTGTGGCGTATGGCGCGTGTTGCTCGTGGCGCTCACCGACTTGCCCCAGGGCTTAATGGCGCGCCTGGCCGACATGCACCCCGACGTACCCTGGTCCTATCGTCCTATCTTCTCGTTCTTGGCGGGGCAGAACCCCGGTTCCATCTTCTCTCTCAGCGCCGCCCGCGCCGACGTACTCAAGGCCGATCGGGCCGATGATCGCGTTGATGCGGACGAGCTACCGGTCCTTAAGATGCCGAGCCGCGAGGAAATCGAGGCGGACTATGCCCCGGGCGGCCTGGTTAATCGCATGTATCCCACGTACGAGCCGCGCGATGAGCAGATCGCGATGGCGCTCGAGGTCCGTGATGCACTCGTTACGGGAACGCATCGCGTGATTGAGGCGGGCACGGGCGTCGGCAAATCGATGGCTTACCTGGTGCCTTTTGCCGAGGCCGCGCGCCGCAACAACATCACGGTTGGTATCGCGACTAAATCGAATAATCTTGCCGACCAGCTCATGTATCATGAGCTGCCCAAACTTGCCGAGCAGCTGGACGGAGGCCTATCGTTTTGCGCCCTCAAGGGCTATGACCACTATCCATGCTTGCGCAAGCTTGAGCGCATGAGCCGCGGGCAAGTCGAAATTACGACTAAGCGTGATCCTGCCGACACGCTTACGGCAGTCGCGGTCATCACGGCGTACGTGTGTCAGTCGGCCGATGGCGACCTCGACTCGCTCGGCATTCGCTGGCGCAGCGTCAACCGTCCCGACTTTACGACGGCGTCGCGCGAGTGCGCCCGTCGCCTATGCCCGTTTTTCCCCGATAAATGCCTGGTCCACGGCGCCCGCCGTCGCGCGGCGCATGCCGATGTAGTGGTCACCAACCATTCCCTGCTGTTCCGCAATGTTGCGGCCGAGGGCAGAATCTTGCCTCCGATTCGTCACTGGGTGATCGATGAGGCCCACTCCATCGAGCGCGAGGCGCGCCGTCAATGGGCGCGCGTGGTGTCGGCGGATGAATCGCGCGTTCTGTTTGAGCGCCTGGGTGGCTCGAGCACCGGTGCGCTGAGCCAGGTTTCCCGCGATTTGGCAACCTCGGAAGGCTCTACGCTCTACCTAGGCCTTACCGCCAAGGCGACGTCGACGGTTGCACGTGCGAGCATGGCGATTGCCGATGTGTTTGACGGCGTTCGCGAGCTTGGCCGCCGTGCGCGCGGGGGCTATGACAATGCGAACCTATGGATTGGCCCCGAGCTGCGCGAATCTGACGACTGGCATGATTTCTTACAGTCGGCCTACACTGCCATCGAAGCATTGGAACAAGCTGACAAGAGCGTCGACGCGCTGGTACAAGCCGTCGCCGCCGACAAGCCCGAGGTTGTTGTCGACCTGGGTGATATCTCGCGTCGCCTGCATGAGCTTGCCGAGAACCTCAAACTCATCATTGAGGGCACCGATGAACACTACGTGTATTCGCTGCAGGTCAATCGCAGGTTGCGTGCCGGCGGAGAGTCAATGACCGCAGAGCGCATCGACATTGGCGAGGCCTTGGCAACCGAGTGGCTGCCCGAGGTCCACACGGCTATCTTCGCATCGGCGACCATGACGGTTTCCAAGAGCTTTGAGCACTTTAACCACGCCGTCGGCCTCGATCGCATCGGTACCTCGACATCATCGTCTCTGCACTTGGATTCGAGCTACGATTTCGATTCGAATATGGCCGTGGTCGTGGCTGGGGATATCCCCGATCCGCGCGACCGCGAAGGCTATCTTTCGGCGCTCGAGCGTGTGCTGGTCGACGCTCATCTTGCCATGGGCGGCTCGGTGCTCACGCTGTTCACCAACAGGCGTGACATGGAGGAACTGTACGCTCGTGTCGAGCCCAAGATAGCTCGCGCGGGTCTGGAACTCAACTGCCAGCAGCGCAACTCATCTCCTCGTCGCCTGCGCGATCGGTTTATCAACGAACCGACCTCGTCGCTCTTTGCGCTTAAGGCCTTTTGGGAAGGGTTTGACGCCAGCGGCGAGACGCTGCGCTGCGTCATCATCCCCAAGCTGCCGTTCTCGAGCCCCACAGACCCGCTCTCATGCGAGCGCAATCTGCGCGAAGACCGCGCTTGGGCGCGCTATTCGCTGCCCGAGGCCGTGCTCGAGGTCAAGCAGGCCGCCGGTCGCCTCATTCGCTCATCGACCGATTGTGGCGTACTCATCTTGGCCGACCCGCGCCTGGTGACGAAGGGCTACGGCAAAAAATTCTTAACGTCGCTGCCCACGAGCTCCTATCAGCGCATCGAATCGGCACAAATCGGGCACTATCTACAGCTGTGGCGCGCACGCCACGAGCGGCGCCGCTAAAGCGGACAGACGAGGGATTTTGCCATATCGCACAGACGTTCTGACAGGGCGGGGTCATCCAAGATGCGGATGGCCCCGCCCGCTGCGATTACCTGGCTTAACAGCCAGCGCTCGGAGCCGTAACGCACATTCACCGTTGAGCTGTCCGCCCCATTGGGTTCAATCGACATGATGCCGGGCCAGTCTAGGCGCTCTGCCAAGGCGCGCGGCATGAGAAGCTTCGCGCTCCGCTCCGCCTGGGCGAGGGAGTCGTGGAGGGTCGCGGGTTCCGGTGCGTGGCGCACGACGGAATCGTCGGTCAAGACCAGGCCCTCGATTTTATCCATACGATAGGTACGCTGTTCGTCGATCGCGACATCCCAGGCAATCAGATACGTTTGGTCGCCGTTTGTTGTGATGCGCAAGGGGTCGACCAAACGCTCACGCGCTTGTGTGTCATCCATCGAGCGATACGAGATACGGCAGCGAACGCCGTCCCGAATGGCGCAGCTCAGCTGCTGCCAGTGCGATCCGTGGGCGACGGTGTCAAAGACGCGCTGGTTATAGCCGAG
>CAJMOL010000083.1 GCA_905215095.1 uncultured bacterium
GGGGGGGGGATAGTTGGAGCAGTTTTGTCCGATTAGAATGGCGTCGAAGTCTTATGCACCGCGCAATTGGGCGAGAGCCGCAGCGGATTTGTATCTCGCGATGGCAGATGGGGGCTCCAGGTGAACGTCAGCTGTATGCCAGCCGTGCAAACTAAATATCCAAGCTTGAGATGTAACTTCGCGATGGTTAGTCCGGATGCTGTAAACTTTATTCATTACTAGACAGTGCGTTGGACT
Source organism: uncultured bacterium (assembly GCA_905215095.1). Lineage (GTDB taxonomy): Bacteria > Actinomycetota > Coriobacteriia > Coriobacteriales > Coriobacteriaceae > Collinsella. The sequence goes on from CAJMOL010000083.1 coordinate 238, forward strand.
GTAAGGGCCGCATTTTCTTCGAGCGTCGCTAAGGGCCAACTATTATTTGGAATGGATGAAACTCGATTGTCATTTGCTTTAACAAAAGATTCAAAAGGATATCCGCGTGTTCTGGTAATTATTCCCGCTTATAACGAGCAGGAATGCATTCTCAATACCGTTGCTTCTATTAAGGCTGCTGGATATGACTATGTCGTAATTAACGACGGCTCACAGGATGGGACACTTAGGCTTTGTCGAGAGCATGATGTCAACATATTGGATCTCCCACAGAACCTTGGTATCGGTGGGGCGGTCCAGGCGGGGCATAAGTATGCTCAGAGATTTGGCTATGATATTGACATTCAGGTTGACGGCGATGGCCAACATGATCCTTCTTATATACCTGAGCTTGTTAAGCTGATTGAGGGTGGGGCGAGTCTGGCGATAGGCTCTCGATTCTTGGTCGAGACCGACGGTTTCCAATCAACCTTTATGCGTCGTGTTGGAATCAGGTGGCTCTCTTTTTTGCTTAAGTTGCTTACAGGTAAGGCGGTCACCGATCCCACTTCTGGCTTTAGAGCCTGCAATAAAGACGCCATCGACTTATTCTGCAAGAGCTATCCTGATGATTATCCGGAGCCGGAATCGATAGCTTTGGCTATGAAGCTTGGTCTCCCCGTTATGGAGGCACCTGTAAAGATGAATGAGCGCCAGGGCGGGCGTTCATCCATTGGGGTCCTCTCTTCCGTCTACTACATGATTAAAGTTACGCTTGCTATTGTCCTTGTGTGTTGGATCCATAGGGGAGACCAATAATGAATTTTTTTCTAAGGATTGGGGCAGCCATCTTTTTTGGTGGGTTCCTCGTTTATGTTCTTCGACTCGTATCCAAAGGAAAGATGCTTCTTAAGTATTCTTTGCTTTGGATTTTAATGTGCATGGCGGCCTTGCTTTGTGATTTATTCCCTCAGCTTATTTTTTATTGCTCCACGGCTATTGGGTTTGTTAACCCGGCCAATTTCCTCTTCCTGGGTGCAATTGTGCTGTTGCTTGCAATCTCTCTATCCCTTAGCGTTGCGGTGAGCCGTCATGTTTTGGCAATCAAAAGCCTTACACAAAGGATTGCCTTGCTCGAAAAAGAGCTTGAGAATCGGTTGGATTATTATGACTGAGCTTGATACAATTATTTGATTCAGTTTACTTTTAGTTCTTCAATGTTGCTAGTTGAGGAAAGTGGAAATCTGCCTTATACAAACGTTGCTTATACCCTTTGCTGAGGTCTGGATCGGTACCAAATCCGATGATTCTCATCGCGGGTTGCCATTTGCTTGTCAATGGAGGCGATATCCCTGCTCCGGCTGCAATGTTGTTTCAGCTGTTATGTCGTGGTCGAATAGTTTTGTATTAATAATGTAGAACAGATAATAGAATCAGCCGGAGGACTCCATTACAAAAGAGCGTAATTCCATTATCGAGCCATTTAGGTTAATTTCGATGTGGTGTGTAGTTACGCATCATTTTGTAATGCATAATGCAGATGATGTATCGGTTTTTGCTAGCCCTTTAACCCGTTAAATTTATTAGGACGATATCACTGGCCTGGTGGCTGAACTACTACCACACTACCGCTACGCCCCAGTGGGGCTGGGTTTTAAATACGCCTTTGGAATGATATTGCTTTGGCTATCTTGCGGAAAACAATCTCGAAGAAGAGTGGGCTCCTTGACGTAGGTCGCGTCGAGCCAGACGTAGGGCACTGGCGAGCCCTCGAGCGGCCTTCCGTACAGATCCTCGATGCCTGGTCCAGGCTCGAGGCGATGGCGCTCACCTGGTCCTTCGAGAGCCTGGAGACGCCCATCTTCTCGGCCACCCTCTGCACCTTGCGGGTGCTGGTGCCCGTGGCGTACATCTCGGCCACGGCGGCCACGAGGGCGCGGTCGACGCGCTGGTAGCGCTCGAGCACGTCCTCCGGGAAGAAGCTGCCGGAGCGCAGCTTGGGGATGCGCAGCGTCAGCGTGCCGACGCAGGTGGCGAGCGACCTCTCGCGGTAGCCGTTTCGGCTGTTCGCCCCGCCACCGCACAGCTGGTCGGCCTCGGCGTCCATCACGGCGTTCACGACCTGCTCGGCGAGTCTGCGAAGCAGCTCCTGCATGTCGATGGCGCCGTCGTCGAAACGGGGCATGGCGAGCATGTCCGGCGTCGGGTCTGATAAGATTTCCATAGCGGTCTTCGTCCTTTCCTAGAACCTGTTGTTGTGGTGATTTCAGATTCTAGGACGAAGGCCGTTTTTCGTTAAACGGGCGCTAGGGTGTCACCCTTACACCAACATTTTCGACGCGATCGTTACGCCTTCTTGATCACGTACACCAACCCTATGTCGCACCCGCAGCGCACAATCGACGCAAAGAGCCATGGTACTGGCAGCGTTAAAAGCAACGGCATCGTCTGCCAAGGGATAAACCAGTCAACCGCATGAAAGGCAAAGACGGCAAGGCTTGCCTGTCCGCAGAACGCTCGCACCACCGCTTCGGCCTAAACGTATACCCGGCAAGAATAAAGAACACCGGCATGTGAAAAAGCCCAGACCACCAAGCGGTCTGGGCCTAATAAACGATGGTGCTCCATGGCGGATTCGAACCGTCGACCTTGGGATTAGAAGTCCCCTGCTCTATCCAACTGAGCTAATGGAGCAAATAACCGCACGCCCAAGCAAGCGCAAGCCTGTTAGGCACAAGTAATTATAACCTAGTTGAACTGCTCGCGATACGCCTTACAGACCTCATCGACTGGGCCGTCCATGCGAAGGTCACCCTTCTCAATCCAAACGGCACGCTGGCAGATGCGCTCAACCTGCTCCATGGAGTGCGAAACGAACAGAACCGTCACGTCACCGCTCTGGATAAAGTGCTGGATGCGGTCCTCGCACTTCTGCTGGAAAAACACGTCACCGACGGACAGCGTCTCGTCAACGATCAGAATATCGGGCTCGGTAATCGTCGCGATTGCAAAGGCGATACGCGCCACCATGCCTGAAGAGAAGTTCTTAAGCGGCATATCGACAAAATTCTGCAGCTCAGCGAACTCAATAATGCCGTCAAAATTGGCGTCGATGAACTCCTTGGTATAGCCGAGCAGCGCGCCGTTCAAATAAATGTTCTCGCGTGCCGTCAACTCGGGATCAAAGCCAGCTCCAAGCTCAATCAGAGGTGCAATGTTGCCATGAACCTTAACGCTGCCCTCGCTAGGCTCGAGCACACCAGCGATAATCCTGAGCATCGTGTACTTGCCGGAACCACTAGTACCGACCAAGCCCACGACCTCACCACGGTGAATATCAAACGAGATGTGCTTAAGCGCCCCAAACTCCTCAAAGAACAACTCATGCTTAGCGAGCTTAATAAAACATTCTTTGAGGCTGGTCAGCGAGTCAGACGCCATGTTAAAGATCATGGTGGTGGCGTCGGCCTCGACAGCCAGAGGCTGCTCGTTGTAATCAACAACAGATTCAGTCATCACAGCATTCCTTTAAATGTTGAAGATGAATTTGCGCTCGGACTTGTGGAAGACGGCTACATCTCAGGATGCCAGGGCCAAACGGCTATACTTTCTACGATTGAATATCAAAGGAGCATTGAGTGAATTCTGAATCTATTGCCGTCATTATCCCCTGCTACAACGAAGCCCTCACGATCGGCAAAGTCATTGACGACTTCCACCGCGAGCTTCCGCAGGCGACGGTCTATGTATACGATAACAACTCGTCAGACGATACCTCGCGCATCGCAACGAAACACGGCGCCACAGTGCGCTTTGAGCCCCGACAGGGAAAGGGCAATGTCTGCCGTCAGATGTTCCGCGATATCGACGCCGATTGCTACCTCATGGTCGACGGCGACGACACCTACCCCGCCGAGGCGGCAAAAGCCCTCTGCGAGCCCATTCTTAATGGTACAGCCGATATGACCGTCGGCGATCGCCTGTCCAACGGCACCTACGCCGAGGAAAACAAGCGCGCCTTCCACGGCTTTGGCAACAATCTGGTTCGTGCCATGATCAAATGGATTTACGGATACAGCTTCGATGACGTCATGACGGGCTATCGCGCCATGAACCGTCCCTTTGTCAAAACGTTCCCCGTGCTTTCCGAGGGCTTTCAGATTGAAACAGAACTTTCCATCCACGCCGTCGACCACCGCTGGCGCATCAAGGATGTGCCTATTGAGTACCGCGATCGCCCCGAAGGATCCGAATCTAAGCTTAATACCGTCAGCGACGGCATTAAGGTCGTCGCCATGATCGGCACGCTGTTCAAGGACTACCGCCCTTTGAAGTTCTTCAGCCTCGTCGCGCTTCTGTTTGCGATAATCGGTCTAGCCCTGGGCATTCCCATCATTGTCGAGTATTTCCAGACCGGTCTTGTTCCGCGCTTCCCAACCGCCCTGCTCGCCGCATCGTTTATGTTCCTGTGTGGCTTAAGTCTCGCGACTGGTTTTATCCTCGACTCCGTGGCAAAGGTCGAAAAAAAGCAGTGGGAAGTCAATGTGTATAGCAAATACGCCTTCGGTGACTATCGCAACGACAACACGAACGCGAGGTAAACCGCCCCTACGCCGTTCGGTTGGTACTCCTTCTCACACAACTTTGGCAAAGAGGTGGGCCTATTTGCCAGCCTTCAGCATTTAATCCGCCTCGCGCACGAGCGGCCGCGTGCGGTTTACTTCGAGCGCTCGGCGATCAAACTCCGAATGAGGTCGACGGTAGCCTCATAGGAATGCGGGCGGTCGAACTGTGCCGCCGCGAGCTCGCGCGCCACGCGACCCATGCGCGCGCGTCCCGCCTCGTCCTCGACAAGCTCGCAGATCACCCTGGCGAGTCCCTCGGCATCGCCGGGAACCACGTTCACGCCAAAACCTTCACGCTCCACCTTCTCGCGGAACTCCGCGTTCATGGACGTGTTGACCATGGGACGGCCCGAGGCAAGGTAGTCGCCAATCTTGGTGGGCACGCTCTGCGGCGCGTTGGCCACCAGCGAGTTCACCACCATGTCGGACGCCTTGAGCCAGGCGGCCATGGTGCGGTACGGCATATAACCCAGAAGCTCGGCGGGAGCGCCGGTGCGCATGACGGCGGCCTCGACGGATCCACGCTCCGGTCCATCGCCCAAGATCTTGAGCTTGAGCTCGGGATGAGCCTTGGCGGCGATGGCCACCGCCTCGACGAGCGTTTCCAGGTCGTAGAGCGCCGAGATGTTGCCGGCATAGGAAACCCAGACCTCACCGGCGGGCTTCACCACCGAAGCGGCATTTTCCGCAGCTCCGGCGTCGAACTCCGCGAGATCGTTGCCCACGTACACCACGAGCTTGGGAATGTCCTCCGCGCGATCGCGGAAGGGTCGCGCCGCGTACTCGTCGGAGGTTCCCACCACGGCGTCTGCCAACGCGTAGGCACGGCGCGCCTGGCGTTCAAACGGTGCGAACAGCAGGTCCGACACAACGGGCACATCGAGCGCGATGCGGAAGGCCTCGGGCCACAGGTCGTTCACGTCCACCACGAAGGGGATACCATAGCGCTTGGCCGCCCGTCCCGCGGCAAGCGTCACATCGTTGGGAGGAATCTGGCAGTAGATGAGGTCGTAGTCGTGGTTGGCGTCGAAATACGCGCTCACGCGCTTGGCCATCACATGATGCGCCCAGATGCGCTGCGGGCACATGTTGGCCGGGTAGCTCGGCTCGGAAATGAACTTGACGTTGAACGGATGCGCGCTCGCATCGAACGAATCCAAATCGCGTTGGCGCTTCTCCCAGTGCTGGAAACCGCTCGTGATGAAATCAACGTCGAAACCACGCTCCACGAGCAGGCTCGCGAGAAACGTGTAGCGCGTAGCGCCCTTGACCTCGTGGCCAAGCTTGGCGTCGGCGCTGAATATGGCAATGCGCGGTTTGCGACTCATGGAGTATCCCCTGTTGGCTTGCTAGTGACGGCGCCTGGCAACCAGGCGCTTGATGGAATTATACGAGAGGCTCAGGCGGTTAAGCAGCATGGCCATTCGGTAGCGTTGCTCTCCGCGCGTCCACTGGTCGATGTCGGCGCGGCGAAGCTCGCGACGGAACTCCTTTGCGCGCGCACGGCCGCGGCTGCGGTCCTCGTCGAACAGAAGCGCGATGTTATAGTGCGTGTCCACGATGAGATGGACTTTCTCACGGACGTAGTAGACGGCTTCGTTCGAGAGCTTCTCACCGGTGGCCGCGCGGACCTCATCGTGCTCGCAACGCTCGAGATAGGCCAAAAGCTCGGTCACCACGCGGGAATGGTCGTCCCAGCGACGCACGTAGTTGTCGTGGTTCACGGACTGGTTGGCGTTGCCCACGAGGTACTGGTACACCTCGACATCCAGATAGCAGATGGTCGAGGCCGGCACGCTCGCCTTGACGACGTACTCGTAGTCCTCGTAGAACG